>CAXBGL010000124.1:0-7923 GCA_963975255.1 uncultured Nitrosomonas sp.
GACCAACTATTAAATTCAGATATCAGATTGGGTCGGATTTTGGCAGCAGTCGGCCCAGGCTGTGTGAAAACTCATCTTCAATTTTGGGACTTATAATTTGACCTTACAGATTGCCGTATAAGCGACGATCTCACCACAACCAATGCATTTTGATACCCCTAATTTACTTAACTTGGCACATTTCCAGAGTTTTCACACAGTCTGGGCCAACAACAGCCGGTCACCTGTTTCTAATGACCGGCTGGTCAACCTTAAAAAGCGGTCATACATTTACCCTAATTAGCACCTGTTGACGCTGACCTAATACTGATCAGAAAAAGCTGTTTATGCTAATTGAATTTTGACCAAAAATCCAAGTATCCTGCTTAAATTTCAGGTGGGAGAAAAAGCATGTAATAACGAATAAAAATTATGCAGGACACTGTTTTAACAAAACAACATTACATATCATTTCAATGAAAGATTGTAATAACGAGGGATCATAATAATGCAATTCCTGTTGCATGATGTTTAAAGCTTCTTCACCAGATATGCCTTTATGATATGGTCTATCCATAGTTAAAGCATCAAAGGTATCTAATATTCGAGTCATGCGTGCTAAAAGTGGAATACTGTCGCCCGTTAAACCACTAGGGTAACCACTCCCATCGTAATTTTCATGATGATAGAGAACAATCTCAGTAATATTTGGTGCTAGCTTTAATGATTTTAGGAGATTGTAGCCATATTCTGGATGTTGCTTAACTAATGAAAACTCATTTCTGCTAAGTTTAGCGGGCTTATTCAAAATATAATCGCTGATTGATATTTTGCCTATGTCATGAATACCCGCTCCGATCCTTAGAAACTCTATATCCTTATGCGATAATTCAATATGCTGTGCAAATAAAACTGCGTTGACTTCAATCCGAGCTTGATGCCCACCTAGGTCCGGATAGCGATCATCAATAATGCCGGTTATAAATTCTTTAATAGCGCCTATCTCTATAAGAAACGAACTCTCCATTGCAACAGGCTTCATCATGTCTCCGCTTTAACTAGGAATATGTTACACACTAAAAAACACAAGCATTATAAAAAACTAAATATAAGAATATGCAACGACTTATGATTAAAAATCTTGAATAAATAGAGGTTGTTTCAATATCTTTTCGGGGAAACAATTTCTCTTTTGAGCAATTATAATTATTTGTCTAATTATTTTTAGCACGAAGAAATATTCTATTAGGAATCAGAATAATGTATATCCATTGGAAAAAAGAATACGAAACAGGTCAACCCTTAATTGACGCAGAACATCGTATATTGGTTATGCTCTTTCGTAAACTTGATGTAGCCATTAAAACTAAAGAATCCGAAGCATCAATAAATCGTATTGTTTTAGAAGTAAGCAAATTTGTAGAGTTTCATTTCATTAGTGAAGAAAACCTCATGTATGAGACAAATTACCCGGGTATCGGGGGGCACAAAGCATTGCACATGAAGTTACTAAAAGAATTAAATGACATGGTAACAAAGCTTACCAAACGTCGTGAATTTCCTGATGATTTACTCTACTTTCTTTCTGATTGGTTATACAATCATATTGCTCATCATGATCAACTACTTGCTAGGCATGTGGAAGAAGCCAATGATCGACCTGTAGCAGAATTAATTTACCCAGAATATCTCCAAGCTATCGCACAAGACCAATAAAGTATTTACATTGTGTCTAAAAATGGGGCTTTTCTTACACCAAAACCGGATTCTCTAATTTATATAAATCAACATGCTACATGTTCGAAAAAGGTGTAAAGAAATATGATTTTTTTGGATTTTAGGAACTGGTTAGCTTTTATCCAATAGTTAACCAGTTTATTCATGTAAAATCATGATATTAGAATTGGCGCAGATTAAGGTATCATCATCAATTTTCCCAGTTATTGAGATGGCCCAACGGAATCAACCGTCCGCTTTCAGTAGGTATGCTGTCATTTGGTAATATAGGGTGAGTGGCCCTTCAGGGTCGACTCCGGCACTTCCCTTTAACCAACTGAACATCTTCTATCAAGGAATCAAGGAAACAAGCAATTTAGTCTCGACCACAACAACCCGTCCATGTGGCGGGTTTTTTTATTGCTTGCATGATCCCCTAATGGTAACAAATTGGTAACACGGGCAATATTTACCGTATAGAAAAGAAAAACGGCAACCTACATTTTATCGTAAGTCGCCGTTTTTGTTGTGTTTTTTGGTAGGCGCGAGTGGATTCGAACCACCGACTCCCACCATGTCGAGGTGGTGCTCTAACCAGCTGAGCTACGCGCCTAAGAAGCGGATTCTATATGAAACAGTAAGCAGGCACAAATGATAATGATGCCCAGCATCTTAAACACTTGATACTGTAAACAAAGTGTACACCAAAAACTCATGTCAATCAGGCGGTTGTCTACTTTTCCACCTGAATAAATTAAAGATGCATATTCAGGAAACCCATAACCTCATTTTTCCATTTTTCAGGAAAACGTGCTAAATGTAATTCATGTGCTGTATCAGGAAAGATACTTAGCCTCTTGTCCGCTACAGGAATGGATTCATAGACTTTACGTGCTTCAAACAGCCTTGCTTTTGTGTCATTTTCTCCATGTAGAAACAATATAGGGACATTAACAACCTTTGCATAATCAACGGGATTATGATCAAACCCATTAGATTCAGTTTGTAACCCGCCCCAAAACACAAGTAAGTGCGCACTGGGGAAAACGGGAACACCCATCGCTTTAAATCTGTTTTCAACCGTGTTCAATAGTTTATCAAAGACTGCTTCAACGATGATTGCATCCACCTTAACATCCAGGCTATGTATCGCCCGAAATATTGCTGCCGCCCCCATTGATTGACCATAGAGTTACAACTCTTTCATGAGGATGATACCGCGTAGCGTAGTTAATGGCTGAAGCTACATCATTCGCTTCATGATAACCAATTGTAGTATATGACTCAGATGACTCCCATGAACCTCTAAAATCAACCAAAAAACTGAATAGTCTGACTGTAAAAAAAATTTAGCTTCTTCAATCAGGGAGGATTTATCCATGACATAGCCATGAAAAAGAATAACCAGGTTTTTTTGATGATTACTGGGGCAATACCAAGCACCTAAACTAGATTTTCCACCATTGGCGATTTTTATATTTTTGCAATTACTGTGCAGTGCAGACGACGAAAGGTTTGCTGATGGACGTGGAATATTAATACCTGAGAATAATACATCGATCTTTTGAGTTAATGATAGCCGTTCAGGCTTTAAGGTAGTAACACCATGGTCTGAGAAAAACAGCATAGCATTGGCATGCTTATAAGCCGATACGTTGAGCACGACAAAACTCACTAGAACCACACAAATGATTCCTATAAAAAAACCGCGCAACATGCTTATCCCTGTCAATTTATTCTAAACAATCCAGATTATTTTTTAGGCTGCGCCGAGCATAATATGCAAAGCCCACCTCATTACGCGGTGAACGTAGAATCCAATCATGCGCTTCACGTCCCAGATTCGGATCTATCGGTTGTATCTTGCCTACTGCAGCAGCCAATAGGTACATCCGTGCTGCGCGCTCAAATGCCATAGATAGAAGGCATGATTCTTCAATACTAGAACAGGCAACCAATAAGCCATGGTGTGCAAGCAGTATGGAGCGTTTGTTACCAATGGCGGATGAGATCATTTCGCCTTCTTCATTACCCACTGGAACCCCCGGCCACTTGGGTAAAAAAGCAACATCATCATATAACACACAGTTATCCATATGTGAAATTTCCAGTGGCACTTCGAGCATACTCAGCGCAGCCGTATATACTGCGTGGGTATGGATGATGCACTGCACATCTGTTCGTGCTCGGTATAGCCACGAGTGGAAACGATTAGCTGGATTTGCCATACCATCACCTTGCAATACTTCCAGATCTTCGTTGACAAGTAACAGATTACTCGCAGTGATTTCGTCAAAGCCAACACCCAGTTGCTGGGTTATAAAAGTGCCTGGTTTTTCTGCACGTGCTGTAATTTGTCCCGCAAGCCCTGAATCATGCCCATTATCAAACAATATACGACAAGTCAGTGCCAGTTTCTGTGTCAGAGTATAGCGGGTGCCTTGCAATTGGGCATCCATCTGATCAAAAGAACGTTCAATCAATTCTTTCTTATTGAGATTAAAAGTTTTGCTGCTCATGTTTATCTCACCTTATTTCATACGAAGAATAGAGATGACTCAAATTTATAATGAGTACACACACAAAAGTTATTATCTGGTGGTCACCACAGGTAGAAAATAAGTGCAGTCTGCGTACGTAAAGAGTATATTTACGTGGCTTTGTGCACTAAAAATCATATCAAGCTTTAGTCTTAAAGCGCTCAATCTCACGCCTATCACGCTTAGTTGGCCGACCTTTTGAATAGAAAGCGTGCGGCTGTGCCTTAATCCGAGCAGCAATCACTTCGCGCTGCTGACGGCTCGCATCCATTTCAAAATATAGTTGTTGTGCCTGGGCTGCTGAGCTTCGTTTGTTTGATAATCCTAGCACCTCAATCACATATTGATAATTGCCAATATGGATGTTCAACATATCCCCCACAGCAACCAACTTGGCTGGTTTAACGCGGACTTCATTTAAATGTACCCTACCCCGCTCAATTGCTTCCACTGCCAAAGAACGGGTTTTAAAAAAACGTGCGGCATAAAGCCACTTATCAATACGAAATTTCTCTGTACTGTCATGAGTACCTGTCATTTATTTAAACCAAATAAGAACCGTTTACTGATAGCTTGAGCTTGCCTAAGCGTAATTTTTACAATTTTTCTTTCGTTTCGATATGAATCTGATTTTCCAGAGATTTATGTACTGGACATCGGTTGGCAATTTCAATTAAACGAGCACGCTGCTTATCATCCAGGGTACCCGTAAGCTTGATTATACGTGTAATGCGATCGATTAATTGATCCTGTTCTCCACAGGACTCACAATCTTCAGCATGTATACGACTGTGTGTCAATTCAACAACTTCAATATCTTGCAATTCAATTTTCTTATGATTCGCATACATACGCAATGTCATTGAAGTACAACTACCCAGGGCCGCGAGTAATAATTCATAGGGATTAGCACCTAGATTAGCACCTCCCACTGACACAGGCTCATCACTCATAAACTGATGATGCTCGGTAAATACCTGACGTGAAAATTTTTTATCGTATTCACGTACTACAACATGTCCGGTACTAACAACAAGTTCTGTAGGAGCTTTATGTGCATCATTCATCTTGTTGATACTCAAATATCGACTGACCCACGCTGCCAAAACATCCGCCACATACTGAGAGTCTTCAGCTCGTGATAAAAGATGGTCAGCCTGATCCAAGTGACACAAAGCTCTTGGGATGCCTAGTAGCCGTATAAATACGCGTGGCTTCGTTGATTGAAACAATTTTATCAAGTGGAGAATGTAAAACCAACAGCGCTTTACTTAGAGTCTTGATATGGTCTAAAGAATTATGACTTTTCAGATCATCAATGAGCTGGCGCTTGATCGTAAATTGTCGCCCACCCAGCTCAACATTGGCCGTGTCATTTTCTAATATTTCATCGTACGAATCCGCAAACAGATGACTCACATGATCTGCAGTTGCCGGTGCACCGATAGTGACTACCGCCTTTACCGTTGGTAAATGCTGAGCAACCGCCAATACGGCAGCACCTCCAAGGCTGCGCCCAATCAAAAGTGTAGGGCTACATAATATTCTGTAAGAAACGCTGCGGCACAAAACAAGTCCTGTAGATTAGATGAAAAGTTGGTGTTGGAGAAATCGCCATCACTATTACCCAGCCCGGTAAAATCAAAGCGCAACACAGCAATGTCCTGTGCAGCCAGCGCACGTGTTATGCGGGATGCCGCTCGATATCTTTGGAACAGGTAAAACAGTGCGCAAATAATGAATAAGCCCGCACAACGCCCGTTGGCAACTCAAGCAGACCTGCCAACGATTTACCTTGAGCATTTTTAAAAGTTGCTTTAATACGACGTGGCATGTTCTGCTTCCTCTCGTTACGAGTAAGAATCAGTTTACTTTAAATTGTTTTCTGATTGTTAATATGACTGAATTGATGCCTTCTTTGAAAATAAAAATATGGATGATTTACAAGAACTAAATCTACCAGGATTAATAACTCCGTTTGATTGACTAACAATTAATCAATTACTTAGCGCATGCAAGCACAATTTTTACAGTGGGTACAGTGGAGAAAGTTTAATTATCAGCGGACATTTCTATTTGTGAGAATAGTAAATATCACTACTTTGGACTAAAAAATTAACAAAAGTTGTTGATTTATTGTGTTGTAATCTGCTAAATTAGGTTTCACTTTTTAAAAACCAATAACAGGAGTTTCCCCCTGATGAACAAGACTGAATTGATTGAAGCCGTTGCTACGCGTTCTAAAACCAGCAAAGCGCAGACAGCGACCATGCTGAATGAGTTAATTAAAGTTGTTCAGAAAACAATGGCAGATGGCAATAATGTTCAGTTAGTGGGCTTTGGTACTTTTTCTGTTACAGAGCGTGCAAGTCGTGAAGGGCGTAATCCAGCGACCGGAAAAACCATGACAATTCCTGCCAAGAAAGTCGTTAAATTCAAACCAGGTAAAACCCTGGCTGATGCGGCTGCAGCTGTAAAACCAGCACGTGCAACTAAGAAGTCGGTGAAACCTAAAAAGACTGGAAAAAAGAAATAGATTATTCAGTAGTAATTGGCAGTAAGAAGATTTACTGTCAATTATGGCACAAATTAAGCAGCACGTAGGTACAGAATATTCTCGAAATTCTGGACGGTGCTGAAAAGATTTCATTTTACAAAAAAACCGCTATTGGAGAAGAAATTGCCAAGATAGATTGAGGCTTACTGACAATCAAGAAAATTGATATTTTGAATATTTGCCACCGCCACTTATTCTCCATGCATTATTTTTATAATGATAAACGTAACATTTAGGCACAATTACTGCTCTGTTGTGTAAGTCTAATAAATCTAAAATTTTCTGGTTTTGTTTTTTGTCACTGGTTGGTTTTAGATTAAATAATCTTATTTGAAATTCTGTTTCATTCCCGCCAAAAGGAAAATATGGATTGAAATAATGCTTTTCATCATACATGTTATTTACAAATGTTTTTGATGTGCATCCAAAACAAAAACCATTTATAAAACCAACCTTTATCGGATCTTCATGTCTACCATTACGATTATTTGAATATTGTATTTTAACGCCATTTTTATTTGTCCAAGCGTGTCCAGGATTATTTGTTAACGGACCGTAAATAGTATTATCCTCAGTAATAGAGGAAACAAAACACGCCCAAGTTTCGTTAATTAAAATATCATCATTGATTATAAAAATAATGTCACATTCATTGTGAATGCATAAATCAACACCTTTATTCCAAACCGCTGTCAATCCACCATTCTTATTCTGATCATCTATTCTAATATAATTAAATTCATTGTTTATATTGCAAAAATCTGCGACTTTATAATTATCTTTATGGCTAGATTCGTTATCAAATACATAGATAATTTTTTCATGCTTAATACTACTCAGTATAGAATTTAAGCAAGGCAGAATAAACTTGTTTACAAAGTTGTGATAGGCAACGACTATTCCTATTTTCATAATATATTTTTATATTTCAGCGAATCTTGGGATTTGAGGGGGTTTTTAATTCAGGTAAAGTATCTCAACATCGAGATAAAGCTATTTTAGACATTTTCTATCTGTAACGGCTTGACTTGCAACCTACCGTCTCTGCGAGAAATCTTTACACAATGTTTGTTCCAGGCTAAAGCGCTTTTGCGGCCAACCAAAGCATATTATGTGCTTCAATCAAATCCT
>CAXBGL010000125.1:0-7827 GCA_963975255.1 uncultured Nitrosomonas sp.
AATATTATACCATTAAGCTCATCTGGATATGCTTCTTGCTGTGCAAAGATCTCTACCAATAAGATTCAAATTAAATCGGGAGGTTGGTTGTATACATTACGCTATTTCTAAAACTTGAGGTCCAACGGATGTTACACGTAGCTGCGTCGAGCTCATTCTTATATTGACGGATATCTTTGCTAATATTATTTAATTTATTCGTAGCAATATTTTTATGTACAACCACTTCATTGACAGAACTTGTTGAGGCTTCGTTTGCGGCATGACTTTTAGTTATAAAAAAAATGGTTATTCCAAATAGAGAGATAACGAATAAGGTGAGTATCGATTGATTGAGTATGTAGTTTTTCATATTTTTGTTCGGTTCTTGCAGAATTGGTCTGACAGAGTACTTGCGATAAGTACGGACTCGTAACTTAAATATTCTGGCTATTATTATCAATAGCGCAAATGAACTTAAAAAGTTTCATCTGCTTTAAAGAAATTCTCAACTTCAGATAATATTCTGGTGCGTTTCATCGGCGGCAAGCTTTGCCAAATTTGTCTGCCGTAAGATTTTGTCGTGAGACGTGGATCACAAATCATGAGCACACCACGATCCGTTTCATCACGAATCAATCGTCCTGCACCTTGTTTTAGATTGATCACAGCACGGGGTAACTGATATTCCATGAAGGCATTACGTCCTTCGCTATTGATTTTTTCTATACGTGCTGAAAGTACGGGGTCATCGGGTGGTGCGAAGGGTAGCTTGTCGATGATGACGAGTGACAGGGCTTCGCCACGTACATCCACCCCTTCCCAGAAGGACTGGCTACCAATCAAAATAGCATGATCCATTTTTCGAAAACGTTCCAACATGTCTGAACGTGAACCCTGGCCTTGCAGGAATAAAGGAAAATCAAGATGTTCCAATTCAAATGCAGCCAGCAATAAGTCATGTACACGTTGCATGGCGCGTAAACTGGTACACAAGAAAAAAGCCCGTCCTTGACTGGCACGTAATACGGGCAGTGCGGCTTTTACCACATGCTCGGTATAGGTCTTATTATTAGGCTCTGGTATACCCGTTGGCAGATAGAATAATGCCTGTTCGGAAAAATTGAAGGGACTGTCCCAACAAACGGACTGGGCCGTAGCGAGGCCCATTTGATCATTATAATGAGAAAAATCTTTTTTAACGGATAAAGTGGCTGAAGTGAATATCCAGGCACGTGGCGATGCATTTAACTGTTTATTGAAAATCTCAGCGACTGATAAAGGTGTGGCGTTGAGTTGCAATGCATGACTGAATATTTCCACCCAGCGTACAAACTCCTTATTTTCAGCCTGATCGCACCAACGTTCAATGAGATTAAAGATATCTCCAGCGCGTTGCCAGCAGTTTTCCAGCCCCTCAGAGCGCTCTGCCTGACTTTCCAACATCGCCTTCAGTATTTTAAGTTTTTCCAGCAAGTTATCCAGTGCCTTGACAAAAGTAGGTTTACTCGTCACTACAGCCAAAGATAAACGCGTATTTTCATCTGTAATGGTCAAACGTAAATCACGCGTTGCTTTTTCCATTGCTGCAATGGCATCAAGCAGTTCCGTGAAATCTTGAGCTGCCTGTATCGCTTCAACTTTGGTATCTCGTACCAGATCAAGTAATTGGCTGGTACTTATCGATTCTCCAAAAAACATGCTGGCTGTTTCTGGTAATTGATGCGCTTCATCAAAAATGACGGTATTACAGGCGGGTAATAATTCTGATAAACCTTCATCACGCAGCATCACGTCCGCAAAGAATAAATGGTGATTCACCACCACAATATCTGCTGACAAGGCTTTTTTGCGTGCTTCCATGACAAAACATTTTTTGTAACTGGGGCACTCAGAACCGAGGCAATTTTCTCGTGTGGAAGTGACTTGTTGCCAGATTGCAGCATTCTCTGGAACTTTGTTAAGACCACTTTTGTCACCACTTTTACTGATGCGTGCATAGCTCTCAATTTTTTGTAGGAATTTTATCTCGCTTCGATTGATAAAGCTGATCTGTTCGTCTTGTAAGGTTCTTTCCAAATGATAATGACATATATAATTGGCACGTCCTTTTAATAATGCGACGGTGACGGGTACTTTGAGCGCTGCACGTACATTTGGAAGATCACGGTTGAAGAGTTGATCCTGTAATGTTTTTGTTCCCGTGGAAATGATTACTTTGCCACCTGCTAATAAAGCTGGCACCAGATAAGCAAAGGTTTTACCTGTTCCCGTACCCGCTTCTGCTACCAGAATGTGATTCTTTTTGATGGTATCTGCGATGGTTTGTGCCATCTCTAATTGTTGAGCGCGCGCGCGGTATCCCGAGGTGCAATGGGACAGTGCGCCGTCAGCAGAAAAGAATGAATCAAGATTAAGCATGAAAGAATTGTGGTGGAAAAGGAATCATAGCGCAATGCATCTGTTCTTTTTGTACTCTGAAGATTGTTTCAATGTGAAAAGTGCTCCGATAAATAGTACAATGACGCACGCCCATAGTTGCTTATTTCTTATGGAAGCACTGATGGATTCTGAGTCAAAAAAATCATGTGATAGGATTTTTCAATTCAAGGCGATAATATTGGTAATTGTTAGTTTTGCCAAGCTTTGCTAGGACGGAATGGAAGGTCTTAATCACTAGGTAGCGGCTCATGAATAAATCGATGTTTCGATAAAGTAATTGTATATGAATTTTCAAATCTGCGAGGAGTCAGTCGGTCTCTAGTACAGAGTGCGGGTGGTTGAATTAAAAGTGGCTAAAAAAAAGTGGTTGAACTGATTTTAGGTGTATCGTGAAGTTGTGTGACAAAGATACGGTTCAATTGGACTGTTTCTCATTCTATGGCCGACTAAACGTAAATCAGGCAGGCTGGCGCAACAATAAAAACTGGAATACTGAAAGAGCTGGGAATAGGGAAGCATGTGTTTTGGATTGATGCCCTACTTCCAATCAATATGCTAACAATGAGAATACAAATATTCCGTTTTATATCTCTTCTATTTATTTTTCTTTACATTCCATTTTCTGTGTTCGCCGAGGAATGCCCTGTTAGATTGGAAAAAGAGTTGAGCTCGGTAGGTTCGGTTATTAAACCCTCGAAAGAACTTGTTTTCATCGAAGCTGATCGTATTCATGGTTATTATAAGCAGGAAATAGAAGGTGTTGGGAAAGCAGAGCTGCGTCGTGGGGATCAAACTATAACGGCTGATAGAATGAAGTATTATCAAAATACGGATGATACTGAAGTTGAGGGCAGTGTACGTATCGAAAGACCCCAAGAGATTATGGAAGGAACGAATCTTCAGTTAAATCTAGAAACCAGAGTAGGCTATATGTCTGAACCAAATTTCTATAAAAAAGATGGTTTTGGACGGGGGACAGGAAGCCTGTTGTTATTTGAAGGTGAAGATAATTATCGTCTGGAAAAAGGTGTTTATACTACCTGTCCAAAGGGTAATGATGATTGGTTTATACGCGCTGATGATTTGGAGATCGATAATAAAAAGGAAGTTGGCACAGCACGCAATGTCAGCATTCTGTTCAAAGATGTGCCCATATTATATTTGCCTTGGATAGATTTTTCATATAGTGGAAAACGCAAAACGGGTATGCTTGCGCCCATTGTTGGTAATACTGGCAAGAGTGGGGGTGATTTGGCTATCCCATTTTACTTTAATATTGCGCCCAATATAGACGCAACTGTTGCTCCACGAATTATGACGAAGCGGGGTATTATGGTGAATAATGAGCTGCGCTATATAACGCCCCTCCTACAGGGTAAATTGCTAGCTGATATATTGCCAGATGATTTGGCTGATAATCGAACACGTTTTGGTGTTTCGTTTGCGCATTCTCAATATTTCGGTAAGGGGTGGAGTGGCAGTTTTCATTACAATCGTGTTTCCGATGATCGTTTTTTTCGTGATTTAGCCAACAATCTTGCACAAACCAGTCAAACGAATTTGTTGCAGCAGGGATTGGTGTCATATGGTACAGAATTGGGTGCTGGAGGATTTTTGAGTTTTAGTGCATTGGTGCAACGTTTTCAAACACTTCAAGATCCATTGGCACCGTTTCAATCTCCCTATAAGCGCTTGCCGCAGCTAAGCCTAGCTGCGATTAAACGTAACATTGCAGGGATGGACATTGATTTTAACGGTAGTTGGACAAATTTTTCTCATCCGACTTTGGTGGATGGGAAACGTCTGGTATTGTTTCCCAGTATTAGCGTCCCATTACGTAACGCATTTGGTTACTTGACGCCCAAAGTTGGATTGCACTATACACGTTACAATTTGTCCTCAGAGAATGCGTCAAGGGGTGAAAATGTAGACCGTACTATTCCAATATTTAGTTTGGACAGTGGTGTTGTGTTTGATCGTAAAATGGCGCTAAGCGGCAGACAGTTTATTCAGACACTAGAGCCACGTGCTTTTTATGTTTATGTACCTTTTCGGGATCAAAGCTTGTTGCCCAATTTTGATTCTGCTGAGTCTGATTTTAGTTTTGCGCAAATGCTTACTGAAAATAGATTTAGTGGCAGTGATCGTGTCAATGATGCAAACCAACTTACATTGGCATTGACATCACGGTTACTTGAACCCGAATCGGGTATCGAACTCTTACGTGTGGCAATAGGTCAGCAATTTCGGTTTGTCAATCGAAGAGTAACATTTGACACGCAACAAGTAACTAGTAGCAAAACAGATTTTATCGCAGCAATTTCAGGGCGAATCACTTCAAACATCAGAACTGATACCAACATACAATTTGACCAGAGTGAACTACGGACTGAAAAAATACGAACGGGTTTGAGCTATCAACCTGAGTTGGGTAAAGTTGTTAATCTTGGTTATCGTTTTTCACGTGACATATTGGAGCAGGTTGATGCATCAACACAGTGGTCATTTGCAGGTAAATGGTATGGCGTGGCACGCGTCAACTATTCACTCAAAGACGATAGAATGCTTGCGGGATTGGCCGGGTTTGAGTACAAGTCTTGCTGTTGGGCAATGCGAGTTGTACTTCAGAAACTAACTACCGCAACACAAAAAACATCCACTGCACTCTTTGTACAGCTTGAGTTAAATGGGTTGATGGAAATCGGCACGGATCCACTACGTATGCTCCAGGAAAGTATTCCTGGGTATACCAGTGTTTACTAATGGATAGCGTATTAAGGAACCCGGCTCGCTAATTGACAGAACAAGCCCAAGCTACTTTGAATTGATATCAAAGGGTATTTGATAATTTTTTATTCCTATGTATACAAAAATAGTTTCATATCTTATTGTTTTATCGACTATGTTTCTGACCGCCAATGTGGTTGCACAAGAACCTGATTCCACAACTCCAGAAAACGAAGCCACAACAAATGCGGTTGATTCTACTACTGAAGCCATCGCTGCCGATTCTAACCAGGGTGTCATTGATGTCGATCATATTGTAGCGATTGTCAATGAAGAAGTCATTACACAACTTGAGCTGGAGGATGCAATTCAAGCAGCAATCAGCCAATTGCAACAACAAGGTGTACAGCCTCCTGATCAAGCATTAATGGAGAAACAAATTCTTGAAGGTATTATTGTTAAACGAATTCAGTTGCAGCGTGCGAAAGAAATGGATTTGGCAATCAGTGAAAGCGAACTGGATGATACCATCCAACGTATAGCTGAAGAAAATGAAATGACTGTGCAAGCATTTTATGCTGCACTGGAGCAAGATAAAATAAATTTCAATACTTTTCGCAATGAAATACGCAATGAAATCATTATGATGCGATTGAAGGAGCGTGTTATTAAAGACCGTGTCAATATAACAGAAGGAGAAGTCGACAATTTCTTGCGTACTCAAGAAACTTCCGCCGTTGGTAGTGATGAGTATCGTATGGCTCATATCCTTGTGTTGGTTCCAGAACGAGCAGATGTCATTCAAATAGAAGAAAAACGTAAACGCGCGGAAGAAGCATTGACCAAATTGAAAGACGGTGTCGAATTTTCTCAGGTAGCCGCTGAGTTTTCTGATTCAGCAGATGCAATGAGAGGTGGGGTACTTGAATGGCGCCCGGTTGCGCAGATGGGTGCGACCTTCGCTGAGTTATTATCTGGTTTGCAGCAGGATGAATTGACACGGGTGATTCAAAGTCCGACAGGATTTCATATCTTCAAGCTACTAGGTCGGCGTGCCCAAGAAGTACCTGTTGTTATTGTTAGTCAGACGCGTGCACGTCATATTTTGGTAAAGGTCAGTGAATTAACTTCTGAAAGTGATGCCCAGCAGCGGATCATTGAACTCAAAGCAAGTATTGATAAAGGAGCCGATTTTCAAGAAATTGCCAAGCTTCATTCTGAAGATGGCAGTGCTGCATCGGGTGGTGATCTGGGTTGGGTTTCACCGGGAGATACGGTTCCTGATTTTGAGCAGGCTATGAATGCATTGCAGCCAGGACAAATTAGTGAGCCAGTTCAGTCTCCTTTCGGATGGCATTTGATTCAGGTGGTAGAACGTCGTGAAGAAGACGTGAGCCAACAGCGCCAACGACAAGCCGCCCGCCAGGCAATAAAAGCGCGTAAATCAGAAGTGGTTGTCCAAAATTGGTTGCGACAAATGCGTGACATGGCTTATGTGGAATATGTCATTGAAGATAATCCGTTAAATTGAGTCTGTTTTTCTGATGATGACATCTGCTTTTATACCAAATCTTATTGTCACTGCTGGCGAACCTGCTGGCATTGGTCCTGATTTATGTGTGTATCTTGCACAGCAAACATTAGCATGCAAATTGGTTGTGACTGCTGATCGAGAACTGTTGCAGGAACGTGCGCGTTTGTTGCAACTTCCATTGCAACTGATTAATGTAGAATCAACTGCACCAATACCGCATCAGGCAGGCAGTTTGCATGTATTGCATCGGCCATTGAATGGTTCTGTTGTCCCCGGAAAACCCAGTGTTGAAAATGCCAGTTATGTTTTGGCAACACTGAAAGCTGCTGTTGAAGGTTGTTGTCGCGGACAATTTGATGCAATGGTCACAGCGCCTGTGCACAAAGGTGTGATCAATGATGCAGGTGTTGTGTTTACGGGGCATACAGAATACCTGGCACAACTTACCAACAGTCAGGTGGTAATGATGCTGGTTGGAGGCAATATGCGTGTAACGCTTGCCACAACCCATATACCGCTAAAAGATGTTGCAGAAGCCATTACGGTTGAGAGACTGGAAGGGAAACTACGTATTATTCATCGTGATTTGATATCACGCTTTAGAATAGCCAGCCCTTGTATTGCTGTGACAGGGTTAAATCCGCACGCAGGCGAATCGGGTCATCTTGGTAATGAAGAGATTGATATTATTATTCCCATATTAGACAAGTTGCGTAGTGACGGGTTGAATTTGGTGGGGCCTGTTTCTGCTGATACGGTATTTAATCCTTCACAGCTGAGTAATTATGATTGTATCTTTGCCATGTTTCATGACCAGGGATTGCCTGTACTGAAGCATGCAAGTTTTGGTACAGGCGTCAATGTTACCTTAGGGTTACCCATTATTCGTACTTCAGTGGATCATGGCACTGCTTTGGATCTGGCTGCGACAGGGCGCATAGACTCTGGGAGTTTGTTGGCAGCCATTGAAATGGCGATAACATTAGCCAAAAACAAGCGTATGGATGTAAAAAATTTGTGAGCGCTCAAGCTGGATTGTTAAAAAGGTTCTTTTTACAGCCCTAAATTAATGGATTCATCGGAATTTAATCAAGGCTATGTCACAATTAACTGTTGAATTGAGTGTCCAATGTGTATCAAGATGT
>CAXBGL010000126.1:0-7821 GCA_963975255.1 uncultured Nitrosomonas sp.
TTCTAAAGACTAATTAGATCCCCGTGGCAAGACCACGGGGAATCACAAGTTGACAGTCAAACCTCAAAACTCTGTCAAACCTAAATACAACTTATAGTGCAAGGCTAATAGCGCAAGGGAAAAAGTCCTTCAATGCCCCAATTTTTGCCACATAACCATATATTATAAAATTGAGGCATTTTCTGCTTGATTCAGTTTCGTGTTCATTACCATCTCTGAGATTCAACAATCTTGACAACCGATTCAACGTATTGAATAAGAGGATAATGAAAGCTATAGATTACCCTGAAAAGCTCGGAGGTAATGGGTTTGCTGCATAGTAATTGTGTGCGGCAGCTTCTGCGGCACCATGATCCAATTTCATACCCATATCAGTAAATATGATTTCAAGCGCATTCAAACAGCACACCACATTCTCGATTTTACTCGCATAACCCATGAGACCCAAACGCCATACTTTACCGGCGAAATCTCCCAGCCCAGCACCAATTTCCAGACTATATTCGTCAAGCAATCTACGCCGCACTTCCTTCTCATCAATGTCATTAGGGACATATACGGAATTAAGTTGCGGTAACCGATATGGTTCATCAACGACGTATTGAATTCCAAAAGTTTCTAACCCGGCTCTTAATGCCCTATGATTACGTTGATGACGTGCCCACGAATGCTCCAATCCTTCCTCATACAACATAAACAATGACTCATGTAAGGCGTAGAGCGCGTTGGTTGGTGCTGTATGATGATAAGTACGGGCTGTACCCCAATAACCCAACAATAGATTCAAATCCATAAACCAGCTGTGCACTTTTTCTTTACGATTCTTGACTAAATCAATCACCCGCTCAGAAAAACTCACAGGAGATAAACCAGGTGGGCAAGACAGACATTTTTGACTACCAGAGTAAATGGCATCAATACCCCACGCATCTACTTTCAATGGAGAACCACCCAATGAAGTAACTGTATCTACGATAGTCAAACAATTGTGGCGACGCGCAATTTCACACAATGTTTTCGCGTCTGACAAAACACCCGTAGACGTTTCAGCATGGACAAAAGCAAGAATTTTTGCGTCGGGGTTTTGCTTCATAGCATCTTCCACCTTCTGCGGGTCAACAGGTGCGCCCCACTTATCATCTACAACTACGGCCACACCACCGTGGCGCTCAACATTTTCAATCATGCGTGAACCAAATACGCCATTGCGGCAGACAATCACCTTGTCACCTGGGATCATCATATTGACGAAACACATTTCCATACCCACTGAACCAGGGCCAGAAACTGGGAATGTCATTAAATTTTTAGTCTGGAATGAATAACGCAACAAGCTTTTCAATTCCTCCATCATGGCCGTAAAAACAGGATCAAGATGACCCAGTGTTGGACGTGCCATAGCAGACAACACACGTGGATGGGTGTCAGAAGGTCCAGGCCCCATTAAGATACGTTGTGGTGGATAAAATGTGGTTACTTCTTTTGCGGGACGAAAATCTTCGATAGACATGAACAATCCTAAATTAATATTAACTGATTTTATTATTATAAAAAAATCAGTCAGATGGTGTAAGAAACAGTGATTTTATCAAGTGATCGCCAAGTTTACTATACACAAAGCTATACTCAACTAATTAACATTGAGAGGTAGATCAGGAATCTCTCAGGAAATATTTAAATTACCACGTATTTACAATGACTTGTGAATAACAGGTTGGCTCCGAATCACATAAATGACAGTTAAATATTTTACCCCAAGAAGGCTGTCAATTACTGTTGTAATTACTTGTCAGTACGTTTGACAACTTATCATACTTTCAGTACATTTCACTCTGCTAGAAAGGAATACTTAGCTTTCCTATCCTCAAGCTAAAAAAGAAAATTTCACATATAAATATTTCATTGATAGTACAGTTTATAGATAACTTCACCAAAGTAGTTCTCGAAGAGAACCTCTGAACGTGAAACAAAGAAAAAACAATATCGACAAGCTTTTAACGATAAATTCGCGACGAGAATTTAGAGAACAAGCTAGTAATTGGCACAAGAATTTATCATTGCCTGATGCCCAAGTTTTAACTAAGCACCTACAAAAGCTGGAGTCACCAGAGCATGTTTTTCGCTTAGGGATCATACACACCTATACCAGTGATCTTCTAGATCCATGGCTTAATTTTCACGCTGCGATTCAAGGCTTAGCATTACATACTTATCATGCTCCATATGGAATGAATATCATGGAATCTCAAGCAGGTTCTGGATTATCTGCTTATAAACCAGATTTGACTTTATTCCTGTTAACGCGTGAAGATCTTCACCCGGAACTTTCAAAACCAATAATTGAATTTAACCACGAGCAACAAGACCGCATTCTCGAAGAAGTCGTTATACGTTTGGTAGAGATTCTTGCTAAGTTTCGTGCAAACGTACCCGGACAAATGGTATTGACCGTACTACCCCGTATTCTTCCAGCTGCACTCGGGCTTTATGATGCACAAGCTGATTGCTCTGAAAGTGTATGGTGGTCAGCTTTAAAAAAAACCATTGCTTCGAGATTTGCTAATACCCTTGAATCAAGCATGCTTCTTGATCTGGACCAGATGCTTGTTGAACTGGGTAGGCCCCAGTTCTTTGATTTGCGCTTTTGGTATACATCACGCTTTCCCTTTACGTCACAAGCTGCGAATGAACTGGCACGACGTGTATTAAGTTTGGCCGCTGTTTCGAAGTACCCCAAAGCCAAAGTCATCGCCTTGGATGCTGATAACACGCTGTGGGGTGGCATTATTGGAGAAGACGGCATAAATGGTATCGCTTTAGGACCAGAGTATCCCGGGAATACTTATGTAGATTTCCAACGCCGTATATTGGATTTCCAGAAAAGAGGCTTCATTCTCGTTATTTGCAGCAAAAACAATCCAGAAGATGTCCAAGACGTTTTGGCTAATCACCCACACCAAGTTTTGCGTGAACACCACTTCGCTGCTCAACGAATAAACTGGTTACCAAAACATGAAAACCTCACTTCTCTTTCAGAAGAACTTAACCTGGGTATTGATTCTTTCGTCTTCATTGATGACAGCGATCATGAATGCGCGATTGTTCGGAGCCAATTGCCCCAAGTACAAGTAATCCAAATACCTGCTAAACCCATAGACTTACCCGCATGCCTAGAGCAAATATCTCGATTAGAAATACTCTCCTTAACTGAAGAAGATTTACAGAAAACGCAGTTGTATGCCCAAGAACACCAACGTCAAAACTTTAAGCAAAATATGGGTATCAGTGGTGACGATATCAGTGACTATCTGGCATCACTCAAAATGAAAATGAGCATTAGCCTCAATTCAAAAGAACACATCAGCCGATTAACGCAGCTGACTCAAAAAACCAATCAATTCAACTTAACTTCGCGCCGGTACACTGAACAACAAATGCTTCAATTCATAGAATCTGATGCTTGGACAGTTTGCGCTTTTTCCCTTGCTGACATTTTTGGAGATAGTGGCATTGTCGGTCTAGCTTTATTCCATCATTTAAACTGTTCGGAAACGGAAATAGACACCTTTCTGATGTCTTGTCGTGTCATTGGCCGACAAGCCGAAAGTGCCTTCCTTAATTCAATATTGGATCGTTTAGCATCAAATGGGGTAACTAGCGTAAATGCATATTACCTACAGACTTCCAAGAATGGGCTCGTTGCAAGTTTTTATAAAGATCACGGTTTCCGATTGGAAGAAGATGGTCGCTATGCAAGAGATTTGGTAGAATCTCCTGTTGATAAAGCTTTATTGCCTCCAATTGACATCAATATTGTAGACTAAAAATTCATACAATTAGGAAACGATTTATTGCTGTTCCTTAACATAATACATGAGATCTAGTAACTATGAGCATCTTAGACCAAGTAAAGCAAACAATTGCAGATACCCTAAATACTTCATCTTCTTCTATTACAAAAGATAGCTCCGCTGAGAATACAGATGCTTGGGATTCGCTTGCCCAAGTCAACCTAATGATTGCGCTCGAACAAACTTTCGACATCACATTGGATGTAGAGGACTTCATGAAACTGAACTCAGTAAAATCTATTACTAAGTTTATAGAAGAAAATACCGAGAGCTAGATAGAACACTTCTGATTATGGATATACTGCATAACTTATCAGATATCGCATTACGTTATATGCCGAAGCGTTGGTTCTTAACCATGCGAACCAGTTACTTCGCATTGCGTCGAACGCTAGAGCCTGCGCTACGCTTTAAATACGGTACTTTTGATACAGCATCATTGCGTACGCACCTCGAAGAGCGTCTTGGTTCTGATTTTGAAATACTCATGGTTCATAGCTCTGTCAATCACATGTCGCCTTATTATCAGGGTAACCCACTGGAATTAGTACGCATGTTAATTGATTTTTGTGGTCCGAACCGCACCCTGGTTATGCCCGCGTTTTATTTTGGTGATCCAAAAATAGGTTCTGTCCATGAAACATTTAAAGCTAACCCCAAATATGATCTAAAAAGAACGCCTTCACAGATGGGTTTAGCTACTGAGTTGTTTCGAAGATCTAGAGATGTAGTACAAAGTCGTCATCCGGTTTATCGAGTTTCCGCTTTAGGTCCTTTGGCAAAAGAGCTCGTTCAAGGTCACGAGAATGCCTCAGGGCCGGCTGGATTTGGTTCACCATTCGAGTATATGGCCGCGCACAATACGTTAATTATTGGGATCGGGAAATCGTTCCATGTAATGACTCAGGTACATCACGTTGATGAAATTATGGGTGATGCGTTTCCAGTACCTAGAAAAACAACAAACCAAGACTCAAACCCCAAAGTCACTGTGATTGATGGCAAAGACGAGGTACCGGTTATCTTGCATGGAACAGGAATTCAGTGGCGCTTTAATATAGCCAAGCTTCCTGAGCTGTTAAAAGGAGGTGATCTGGAATATTGGAAGTTTCATAATGTGCCTTTATTTGCAGCACACGCCCATAATGTGACAAATAGTCTAATAGAGGCAGCGAAAGAAGGTAAAACTTTATACGATCCTGTTTAACCAATAAGAATTATCTGGAGACAGGCTCTTTCAGCAACGAGAGATGTGTAGTATCACTATGTAAGCGCATATAGAAGCGATGTATTTTGTTATTTCCTAATTGCTTGTTGTCGCGTTTTGAATCTCTGGTGACAAACCAGCTCATCAGTCAATATTTCCCAGAAGCTTTCTATCGGTGCATTACTCCAGTGATCTAGGACAACAAATTAAGGGTCTACTAATGATATAAAAACTGTCGGGCAATTTGTTCAATATATCGTAACCCAGCAGGAACCAGCTCTCCTGAAGTAACACTTGGTTGTGGCAGTATACTTTGGGGAGGCAAATCTTGAAAACCAGTAACATTAAAACGATCCCTATTATTATCTAAATATTGACAAAATCGCCGAAACCGATTCACTGCATACTTGTCAACTCTCGTTTTATCACGACTCAGTAGTTCAAAGTTATGTGTCACTACAACCAGGGAATCCCATCCCATTTCAAATGCATTATCAAGACAGTTGACAAGTTCCGTATATGAAAGAGCATTGATTTGTACGTTTCTATAGTTTTTTCGAATTGGATCTTTAATTACTGATACAGGGTATTCATAGACATTATCAATAAAACGTGGCTGGCTCAAAAGTTCACCAGGAGCCATGTCTGCAACACCCAATGCTCCAGAAAGATTATAACTAGTGTCAAACATAAGCTTGTTATCAGCCACCGCTCGCAAAGTATCTCGATTTGCACCAAAACTACCTGCTCTAAATGCATTAATATGATCAACACCTGCTTCAGACATACGCTGCAGCCCCCATTTGATAAGGTGGCTTTGCTGCTCTCTTGAACAATACGTAAGATCTCTAAGCTTTTCGGTAATTCCAGGAAGGAGGCGGTCACCTACCTCGTCCACCCATTCAGTATGCATGTGCAATTGAATCTCTTGTTTTTTCTCCTGAAGAATCCCAACAATCTCTTGAAGTGGTTCTATTCCAAATCTCTCGGAAAATAAGGCCTCAACAAAAAAAACTGCTGGAATGTTGTATTCCTCCAAAATTGATAACTTACCAGGTAATGCAAAGTTACCATTTTGCGTAGGGCCATAAACGTATTTTTTGAAATACTCAGGAAACTTCTGGTCTAAGTTATCCCATCCATCACACCAAACTTCGGTATCAACGGTTATAAAAACGTTTAACATGTTGGCTCCATTACCTAAATTGGATGGTTGTGTGGATGCTAATTTTCTATTTTGTATTTTATCTTAAAACCTAAATAATTTGGGGAAATAGTATTGCAGAACTTGTCTGACGCAATCAGCGTCAGCTCATTGAATGATGAAGAAGCATGGGAATTGTGTCTCGATTCCATATATCTTTTTTCTCTTGATACGGGAGGAAAATATTAAATAAATCTAAATTCGGCAAGCAGCGGTATATGGTCAGACAAGCGACGCCATGGCTCACCGCGCAAATGGCTGCAATCGACAACTTCCAAGCCACGATAATAAATACGATCCATTGATAATACGGGTAACCAGGCAGGAAAGGTGCGCGCATAAGATCCACGGATATTTTTAAAAACCTCCTTAACACCCAGGTCGTGATGCAAGTGGTGTTCAGCACGACTGCGCCAGTCATTAAAATCACCAGCAATAATCACTGGCTCATCAGATGGAACATGAGAATTAATACGCTTGACCAATGTTGAAAGTTGACGCTCTCTTTCGCGTCCAAACAGTCCTAGATGCACACAAATAATGTGGATTTTCTGATCGATATTAGGAAC
The DNA here is from genome assembly GCA_963975255.1 of uncultured Nitrosomonas sp. GTDB lineage: Bacteria > Pseudomonadota > Gammaproteobacteria > Burkholderiales > Nitrosomonadaceae > Nitrosomonas. The sequence continues at coordinate 6,832 of CAXBGL010000126.1, forward strand.
TTGAATCGTACCATGTAGCAGGCTACGGCTTGCTGACTGAATCATGGAAACGTCAATGTTCTCCCATTTGATAAAAGGGTGCTTACTTAAAATCGCATTACCATGATGGCCCGATTTATAAATAGCATTCTTTCCATAAGCATGATGATGCCAGACCTGATCTGCAAGAAATTCAAACTGACGATTATTAGGCCAATCATCAAAACGGTTATTGGATATGCTACGCTCACCGTGTATTTCCTGCAGAAAAACTACATCGGCATCAATATGACGCAATAAGTCTTTTATCTCATGCAGGATAAAACGAAGATTCCCCATGCTAAATCCCTTGTGAATATTGTAAGTCAGAACTTTTAATGAGGTGCCAGGCATGGGCTTTCTGAATTTTTCCGTTTTTAGCTATCTGAAGTAAAATATAAATTACTTATGAGTTAATCTTCGAGCCGTATCGTGACAATTGAATTATTACAGCTATTACTATTGATTGTAATCGTAAATGGCGCGCCAATATTAATTCGTGTGTTGTTAAATGATAACTTTAATCTGGCTGTTGATTTCGGCAACAAGCTGCCAGACAACAAACGAATATTTGGTTCCTCAAAAACATGGCGGGGAATCTTTGCAACATTAATTACCACATCAGCTGGTGCGTGGCTGCTAGGTTATACTCCGGAAACAGGTCTTCTAGTTCCTATTTATACGGTTTTTGGCGACTTGCTATCCAGTTTTTTAAGCGTCGGCTTGCAATGACGCCAAGCAGCATGGTGCCATTGCTAGATCATGTACCCGAGTCGTTTCTTCCCGCATTCGTGATGATGCAAACATTTAATATTGAGATTTTTTCCGTGATATTGCTGGTTTTTATCTTTATCATTATAAAGCTAGCAATTTCTAATATTCTCTTTCACTAGGGTATGCGTAAAAGACCTTATTAATGGCTATGTCACAATTAAATGTTGAATTTGATTTAAGAATTCATAAAACCCTTAT
>CAXBGL010000127.1:0-7685 GCA_963975255.1 uncultured Nitrosomonas sp.
GTATAAGAACGTAAAAATAGACCCAAGTTAAGCCTAATGGTATGTTTCAGCTTTAATTCAAGCATTACGAAATTGCGAATGTTTTACAAAAAGGATTGCTAACAAAGGCAATACAAAACCTATGAGCGTTACTGTAATCAGTAAATGCCCTAGCTCGCTGTAATCAGCAGAAGTTATAACTTGAGTAGTAATTGGGTCTTTTACTTCACGTGTCACTTCAAAAAACTGATTAAGATATTTGGTGCCTAATTGTGAAGCGGATAAGGCAAGATTGGTAAATGATGCCATCACCGCAAAAAAAGTAGCTTTGAGTTTATCGGGTGCCGAATTGGCAATCCACGCCAACATGGGAATCATCGCGATCTGACCAAGTGGAGACTCAAGTGCCGTGTCAATCAGAGCAATAAAACGTGCATCCACAACGCCACCTGTCCATGCAGCAGTCCATTCATGTAATCCAAAATACATGCCTATAATTGGCATTGAAAGTACTGTGCCCGCAATAGTAAGAAAACCAACAATATAAGCAATTGAACGCTCTGCCATGAAACGGCGAAAAATAAACATCCCCGCCAACGTCAGGAGCGCACCAACCAATGACAATACAGCGAGAAATTGCTGATCGAAATCCAATCCATCAATCATCCACCAGGTTGAACCTGCCCCGGGCCCAGGCATAGCGCGAAATATAAATATGAGCAATGCTGTCCCGACTAATACATTGCGTGCTTCAGGTTCCAGCTCTCCAGTAAGCCGCCACATCAAGAACAATACAATGGTCATGGATATACAAAAGATTATTTCTTCTCCACCAGGAATATTATTGAGACCAACACCTAATGACATGATGGTAAAGACTAGTCCACCACCGAGTATCCACCAATTAATTGGTGGGGGTTCTATATGAATACCCAATAGTTTTACAATTTCCTGACGACTATAACCTTGCGCCTTAAATCGTGTTATATCACGCCGATGTAACCAAGCAGCCAATACAACACCCAAAATAGAAACCAATGGAATGACCAGAGCAAGCTGGTAAACAAATAAATAAGTCGCGGCTTTCTCAGCTTCTGACAGTACACCCATATCATGTAACAAGAAAACATTGGCCAATGAAACCAGGATGCCACCACTAATAATGGCCACACGCCCCAAAGTTTGCATGGTGACATGCATCAATTTACGTTTATCAGGGTCTAGCTTTTGTCCTTGTGCATCAACACGTGGCACCGCTTCAACGGTCATAGCATCTGCCACCACATCCTGGAGCACATAGCCAATTGGAGCAAGTAATGCTGCAGTTACATACCAAGTTTCTACAGAAGCTAGAGTGACCATAGTATCGGTATATCCCAACAACCCGACCATAATAAGCAAGCTCAGCATAATCAAACTCGCGCCCAGATACACAAGCCAACCCTTCCATCGCCAAACCAAATCCACTATATGACCAAGCGGCATTTTCAACGCCCATGGCAGCATCATCCAGAATCCAAGTGTCGCCAGAAATTCAGCAGAGAGGCCAAGTTTTTCCTTGACATAAAAAGTGCCAACAATACTCGTCAAACCTGAAATACCTGCAGCAGCATATACCATAAGTGGTGGCATATAAGAAAGCCGCATCTCACGTCCTAACGCAACAATATTAATGTCAAACCAATGACTTAATTTAGAAACAAATACAGCAGTAGGTGGTGTGGTGATCATAAATAAAAAATATTTCTATGAATTATCCAACCGAGTATGCATAGATACCCTAAAACAATTTTAGATGTTTGAGATTAAACGAACCAGTGTTATGCATTGATTACATCTGCTGAGGTCGTTTACCAACTTCTACCTGAACAGACAGTTTTTTCTGATTTCGTATGACACTGAGTGTTATGTTGTCACCTGGTGGAAGCGCAGCAACCAAATTAAGCATATCAAAAGAATCTTTTACAGGTTTATCTTCCACAGCGATTAATATATCTCCAGGCTTGATACCCGCTCTGTCGGCAGGACCATCTCTCAACACACCTGCTATCAAAGACCCAGATGGACTCTCGAGCTTAAACGATTCAGCCAGTTCTTGTGTCATATCTTGCATACTGACACCCAACCAACCACGGGTCACACTACCCGATTGAATAATCTGCTCCATGATCTGTTTGGCAATGTGGATGGGAATTGCAAAGCCTATTCCCAGCGAACCACCTGTACGAGAATATATCGCCGTATTAATTCCAATCAAGTTTCCCATTGTATCCGTCAATGCCCCACCAGAATTACCCGGATTTATCGCAGCATCGGTCTGAATAAAATTCTCAAAAGTATTGATTCCAACCTGTGACCGACCCAATGCACCAATGATACCCATGGTTACGGTCTGTCCCACACCAAAAGGATTGCCCACAGCCAGCACAACATCACCAACCTTGGATTGTTCAGATTGACCGAAAGTCATAGCTGGTAAATTTTCAAGATTTATCTTTAACACAGCAAGATCTGTTTCAGGATCTGAACCAATAATACGTGCTTTTATTATTCGGCCATCTACCAGCGCCACTTCAACTTCATCGGCAGCTTCCACTACATGGTGATTGGTCAACACGTAACCATTGGGACTCACAATAACTCCCGAGCCCAAACTTGATGTATGTTTTTTTCTTGATTCAAAACGATCACCAAAGAATCGTCGAAACATGGGATCATTGTGTAGCGAATCGGAGGGCTCTATAACTTTTTTACTGGTAAAAATATTCACGACTGACGGCATGGCTATTTTCGCTGCATCATGAAAACTACTCGTACTTTGTACGCCTTCAGTAGATGCTGCTTGCTTAATCGTTACCAATGTCCCACGAGGTTTCCACGGCAATAATTCGGGCCGTAATGTGGAAATAACAAAAAAAATTGCGAGTAGTATCGTTGCAGTTTGTGCAAAAATTAACCAGAGTCTGCGCATGTTAAAGTATTACTCCAAGATTAAATAAAGTAACCATTCAGAACACAGGGTAATTGAATAGCTACAAAACTGATCTGAATAAAAGCAAAAAAGAAACAATTATATTGCAATAAATGGGGAAACACTTATGTATCGAAATGAACTTGAACTCTACCTAAATCAACTGCTCGATATATCCCGTTTCTCCGATTATTGCCCAAATGGATTGCAAGTGGAAGGGCGTAATGAGATTCATACCGTCATCAGTGGCGTAACAGCCTCATTGGAATTTTTAGAAGCAGCTGTAACAGCTAACGCAGATGCCTTACTTGTACATCATGGTTATTTCTGGCGCGGCGAGGATACGCGACTAACTGGTATAAAGGGTCGTCGAATTGCGCTATTAATGAAGCATGGAATAAACTTATTTGCTTACCATCTACCCCTAGATGGGCATGGAGAGTTGGGTAATAATGTGCAATTGGGGCACAAACTGGATTTGATTGAAACCAGTCGTTTTGGTGAACAAGATATTATGATGCAAGGAAAATTGACGCAAACCATGACATTGGAAAACTTTAGCGCAAAAATCACACAGGCATTATCACGTAAGCCCATGATCATCGGTGAACTGAATAAGCAGGTTCAACATATTGCTTGGTGTACAGGCGCAGCGCAAGGTTACTTTGAAGAAGCAATTCGGCTTGGTGTAGATGTCTTTATTACGGGTGAAATTTCTGAACAAACGGTCCATATAGCACGTGAGTCAGGTGTAGCGTTTATTGCAGCAGGCCACCACGCTACCGAACGTTATGGTGTACAGGCACTGGGTAAACACTTGGAGCAAAAATTCAACATTAAACATCAGTTTATTGATATCGAAAACCCAGTATAGTTGATAATAAAAAACCAAATCCGTCAATTACTTAAATAAGCAATGCAAAGTTCATGAAACAGCTGTCAACAAGAAACATCAATCTTTCTTTTCATCGTCATCTTTCTTTTTACCTGAAAACATTGTCCACCATATAATAAAAACAAATAAACTTAAGGCCAAAATTGCTTCAATTGCGATTACCCACATATTTTTAAGATTGTTGTATAGTTATAAATTTCCAGCATGGCACACTAGTTAAAAATTTAATGAAAAAAGAATTAAACCTTACCGCTTTTATTCTACTCTTATTACTCAGCGCTTGTACTACTGAGACAGCTACACCCTTTATGGTGCCTGACAAAACAACCCAACATGAAGTTTTGCCAACCGTTACACCACCGCCTGCCACAGCATCAATCATACCCACACTTATAGCAACAGAATGGTCTGCGCTAACCGGTTGGATGGATGATGATTTATTGTCAGTATGGCACGCATTCCTGCATAGTTGCACCGCTTTGAGCAAACAAGCATTGTGGAAAGAAACCTGTACAGCAGCAGTCAGCTTACAACAACCAGACAATGTCACACTCAGACACTTCTTTGAAACCCATTTTGTTCCGCACCAAGTGCTCAATAAAGATGGCAGTGATAGTGGACTCATCACGGGTTACTACGAACCCTTGCTGCACGGCAGTCGCAAACCATCTAAGCGTTACCGTTACCCACTTCATACCACACCAGATGGACTCCTTTCTATCGATTTAGGTGAATTTCATCCTGAGCTAAAAGATATGAAAATACGCGGCAGGTTAGAAGGCGGTAAGATCGTTCCTTACTATACGCGTGCCGAGATAGTAAATAATCCCAAGATATTACGTCGCCATGAATTTTTATGGGTAGATGATGAAATAGAACTATTCTTCCTACAAATCCAAGGATCTGGTCGCATAGTACTGGAAAATGGTAAGGTTTTAAAAATAGGCTATGCCGAACAAAATGGCTATCCTTATAGTTCAATTGGCAAATTATTGGTTCAGAGAGGTGAATTACCACTGGAGAGAGCTTCTATGCAGGGAATCAAGCATTGGGGGCAACAAAATCCAGACAAACTGGACGAACTGCTACAACAAAATTCACGCTATATATTTTTTCGTGAATTACCAAGTAAACTATCAGGTCCACTCGGTTCGTTAGGTGTTCCATTGACTGCGGGGAGAAGTATCGCTGTTGACCCACGTACCATACCCCAAGGTGCACCCGTATTTCTTGCCACAACCTGGCCTAATTCTGACAAACAACTACATCGTTTGATGGTGGCACAGGATACGGGTAGTGCGATCAAGGGTAATGTGCGTGCTGACTTCTTCTGGGGGTTCGGTCAAGAAGCAGGCAATCAGGCTGGAAAAATGAAACAGAAAGGTAAAATGTGGGTATTGATGCCACATGGCTATACTCTACCAATACTGGCTCAACAACAAAATGAGCCTGCCAAATGAACCTGACAGAATACCTAAATTTTCTACCTGTTATTTTTTACTGTGTTATTTAGTCTCTCTTCAATATTTGCAGCGGGAATCATGCCGCCTACAATTGAACCATCAGCAAAAACCAGCGTCGGGGTACCCGTCACTTTGTTTATCTGACCTGATTTAAGCAACGTAGCAATCGGTGCTTCACAATCTTTCCCAGTGGGTGCGACACCCTCCAGCATAAAATCATCCCAAGCCTTGAGACGATCAGCAGAACACCAAATGGATGTGGCCACCTGAACAGAACCATTTAATATTGGGTAAAGTAATGTATAAATGGTCACGTCTGTAATATTAACAAGCTCTTTCTCCAGGCTTTTGCAGTAAGGACAATTGGGATCAGTAAATACCGCCAGTGAACGCGCACCCGTCCCTTTGACCGTCTTAATTGCAAACTCTAACGGTAGAGAATCAAGCGTAATCCGACGCGCATCCTTGATTTCCTGTAAACGCGCGCTGGTCAGACTTTTTCTGGTTTTAGTGTCAATGATATGACCAAAAAAGAAATAATTTGCTTTTTCATCTGTATAAAATATTTCGCCGCTAACTGTTACTTCATACAATCCCAAATAAGGTGTTTTTTTAAAACTTTCAATCTCCCTTCCTTGAAAATGTGATTGAATTAATTCTTTTACCGACGTCTTATCAGCCAAGGTTATGTCAGAAAAGAAACTCAGCAACAAAAGTGAAAAAAGCAATTTCCAGCGCATAACCATAATTCTCCAGGTTAAAAATAATAAAGACTTACACGAACAATCCAGCAGACCGCATACTTTATATCTAGTTCAAAGCATGTTGCATCAGGCGGTTTTTTAATAAAGGAAGATGGTTGGTAATATCAAATCCCAGATTACGCAACCGGGCAAGTGTTGGGTTGGTATTATTAAACAATTTTTGCAAACCGTCAGTCATCAACTCCATAGCCAGAATATCTTCTTTACGCGCCCGCTCATAGCGACGCAGTAACATAAAGTCGCCACAATCTGTCTGCAAGCCGCGTGCGTTGAGTATTGCCGCAAGTTCACGCGTATCCCGCAACCCCAGGTTGACGCCCTGACCAGCAAGTGGATGAATCCCATGTGCCGCATCACCAATCAGTACCAGGCGCGGCTTGACCAGTTGCTTTACATGCACAAAATTTAGCGGAAAACCAACAGGTGGTGTCACAAGTTTTAATGCACCCAATGTCTGACAAGAAGCTTCCGCTACCTGTCGGCATAATTCTTTCTCAGGCAAATCACATAAAACAGTTGCTTGTTCTTCGCTGGTAGACCACACCATAGATACCCGCTTGTCTGGCAGCGGCAAAAATGCGAGCACCCCATCTCGCATAAACCATTGATGGGCAATATTTCGATGCGCGTGTTCCGTACTGAAATTAGCTACCAAACCAATTTGTTGGTACGCATGTTGCATCACGTTAATCCCAGCCTGCATGCGCACCCAGGAATTCACGCCATCCGCACCAACAACCAGCGATGTTTGTAGTACACGACCATCCGTCAGTTGCACATCAACATGAGACTCATGCCAGACAATTGAAGAGCATTGTGCCGGACACACTACATCGATATTTTCATTTTTCGACATAATTGCATTCCAAACAGCCGTTTGTAACTGACGATTCTCTGCAATGAAAGCCAGTTCTGACAAACCAATCTCATAAGCACTAAAGTCAAGATGCGCAGCGTGATCGTCACCGAATACCACCATGTCATAAACAGGCGTTATACGCGCAACATCCAGCAATTGCCATACACCCAGATTTTGTAAAAACGTTACGCTGCCTGGACTAACCGCATAAACCCGACTATCCCAACTCGAATCCACAGGTAGCAAAGCAGGCACACGCGACTCTACCAGTGCTATTTTCAAACCACTGTCTTTAAGTGCAGCCGCAAGGCTTGCCCCAACCAGTCCACCACCAATCACTATCAGATCGAATTTCATAGGGGGATTATACAGGCGCTTTAGCCTCAATATTCCAAATAGTCCTGTTTTTAGGCATCTACCCGCACGAGATCTTGATCCCAACTAAGATTTTTTATCGGCACATAGCTCGGCAGTTAAATTAATAGCAGTCACTATGATTATTCGATCTATCTGTAGGTTCGCTATAAAATTCTTCTAGATTTGTAGAACAGACTGCTATGTCGCCTGTCAACTCAACTTCTTTAAAGCCATTATTTAGTAAGATTTTATCCATCAACCTATATACCCTTTAATCAGCATTGCGATCTCCCAGTGTTCGTCTATAGACGCAAGCAAACCATCATAAATCTTAAGTTTTTCTTTATGGGTCTGTCTCGAAATAGGGCGATATCAAGGTGCGCAGCACATCAATTTG
>CAXBGL010000128.1:0-7674 GCA_963975255.1 uncultured Nitrosomonas sp.
AAAGTACAATTAGAGAGTTAACAAAAACCAATAGTTAATTGCGACATAGCCTAAACAAAAGTTCGAATATGCAAGCTTAATATAGTCTGCGCTATCTGTCACCAGTTGCACTTGTGCGACGATAATGTGAAAATCAACCTGAAGATTTGTTTTTTGACTCTATATTTGACAACACACATTGATAATGGGCAAATCGTTAGGCATACAACGCTGAATAGTCCACTGAAAGTATTTTTGCTTTCATCTGGCTCATATGCTGCATGCATCCCTAGCGTTTATTTTTGTAGGCAATATACCCACAAGCCAGAAGCCTACGCCATGCTGTTGGCAAGACCGGACTGTTAGTTTTTATCGAGCATCATTGAAAGACCGACTTTTACCTGATTAATTACGCTCCGGACAACCCCGTTTTGATAACAAAAATGGGAAAACATACTATGAAAAAAATACTAATAACTTTAACACTGGCTCTCATAAGCACTGGCACGATGGCAGAATGGTCCAAGGTGGGTGAGAGTAATAATGAGGGTGGCTATACAATTTATGCAGATTTGGATTCTATTCGTAAGGGAAGTAACCGGGTTAAGATGTGGGCCTTGTTTGACTATAAAGTTGAACAGAAAGCCTCTGGTGCTAACTTTTCATCAAAAAAGATTCGACGTGAATACGACTGCAAAGAAGCACATATGAGAACGCTTGCATTCAAGTTATTTAGTTGGAATATGGCGCGAGGGGAGCTTGTTCGCTCATATAGCCAACCTCAAAAATGGAAAGAAGTGCAAGCTGAAAGTATGGATGAAGCTGAATTGAAAGTAGCTTGCCAGTAAATAGGGTTAACACTACCAAAAGTATTACTAAAATATCTATTATGTAGTAAGCGCCTGTTCGTCAAGCTAATTATTTAAGCAACAACCTTGTCTGGCAAGTCATTTGATGCCAACAAGACTTTCTTATATCCTTCAAAGAAGGTATGACTGCAATCCCATTTGACAATTCTTATGCTAGGCTTCCTGATGCATTCTTTGCACGGGTCATGCCTGCGCGGGTGCCTGAACCATCGCTGTTAAAAGTCAATGAAACGTTGGCGGAACAATTAGGTCTGGACACTGCGTGGTTATATTCTGAAGAAGGAGTTTCCATGTTATCGGGGAATCTGCTTCCATCCAATGCCGAACCGATTTCGATGGCTTATGCAGGGCATCAGTTTGGTGGATGGGTACCTCAATTGGGTGATGGGCGCGCTATATTGTTAGGAGAGATTTTAGATAAAAATGGGGTTCGACATGATATACAGCTAAAAGGTTCTGGACGCACACCATTTTCACGTCGAGGTGATGGTAAAGCAGCGCTTGGTCCTGTTTTACGTGAATATTTGGTAAGTGAAGCGATGGCTGCATTAGGCGTACCCACCACACGTTCTCTCGCAGTTATGTTGACAGGAGAAACAGTATCTCGCGATACCCTATTGCCCGGCGCAATCTTAACGCGCGTGGCACAAAACCATGTGCGTGTGGGAACATTCCAATATTTCTATGCCCGTGAAGACTGGGAATCGCTCAGAACGCTGACTGACTATATTATCAGCAGAGACTACCCTCATGTACAACAGGCTCAAAATCCATATCTTGCTTTCTTAACAGCTGTTGTAGAACGCCAAGCTACGCTTATTGCAAAGTGGATGTGTATTGGTTTTATTCACGGTGTAATGAATACAGATAATATGCAAATTGCCGGTGAAACTATTGACTATGGGCCATGTGCCTTCATGGATAACTTTCATCCTGAGAAAGTATTTAGTTCTATTGACCAATATGGACGATATGCGTGGAATCAACAGCCAGTTATTGCGCAGTGGAACCTAATGCGATTAGCCGAAACGTTAATTCCTATTTTGGGTGACGTTAAAGAAAAAGCCATACAGGTAAAGAAAGTTATCAATCAGTTTAATAGTTTGTTTAACCGTCATTTGCTCCAGGGTTTTTCCAATAAATTGGGGCTTTTAGCTGAAGATAGTAACGAGGAGATAATCAAAGAAACATTTTCGATAATGACTGAAAATGAGGTGGATTTCACACTATTCTTTCGCCAACTTACCCGTATTACAACCGGAGAAAGTGAAAAAGATTTCCTCGCATTATTGGCTAGCCCAGAGTCTGGAAAAGAATGGTTGTTAAAATGGCGCAAGTGTATAAGCGACGATGCCGTTCCAAACGCCGATCGTATTGCATTAATGCGTCAGGCAAACCCTATATTCATTCCAAGAAACCATAGAATTGAAGCGGTGATTAAAAGTGCGGTTCAGGGTAACTTTAAACCATTCCATCTACTCGCTAAAATATTATCTCACCCCTATGAAGTACAGCCTAAACATGCATCTTTTGAATCACCTCCGAAACCAGAAGAGGTAGTATGTCAAACTTTTTGCGGAACATAATCAGAGCTCCTCAGAAAAACATATATGTATTTAGCAATCTGAGACCAGGTCCCGAACAATGGATTTCACACAATTCGCGACCAGAGACTGACTTACTGTAAAGGCTATGGAGCAATCAACTGAAGAATTTAGGTTTAAACCCTCCTGCAAAGAAAAAAACAATTTTGTGTATACATCACTGAAAGCTGGGATAATTACGCATGAATAATATTTTACAAACAACGCTTTCATCCGCGACAAGTACTGGCGAACACCTTTTTAATGAATTGCCGCTGTCGCCTGGCTTACTCGCAACATTACAACAGCTTGAATACCAAACAATGACGCCCATTCAGGCGGCCAGCTTACCGATCACACTCGCTGGTCACGACCTGATCGCGCAAGCAAAAACAGGCAGTGGCAAGACGGCCGCATTTGCCTTGGCGCTACTCACCAATCTAAATCCGCGCCACTTTGCAGTGCAAGCCATGGTGCTGTGTCCAACACGCGAATTGGCAGACCAGGTGACGCAAGAACTACGCCGCCTCGCGCGATCCACTGACAATATCAAGATCCTTACCCTGTGTGGCGGCAGCACCATGCGCCCACAAATGGCCAGTCTGGAACACGGTGCACATATTATTGTGGGCACGCCCGGCCGCATCATGGATCATCTGGCGCGTGGCAGCCTGGATCTGCGAGCACTCAATACCTTGGTACTTGATGAAGCTGATCGCATGTTAGGTATGGGCTTTTACGACGACATTGCTTATGTCGTGAAGCACTGTCCGTCTCAACGCCAAACACTGCTGTTCTCAGCGACCTATCCCAGTAGCATCGCAGGGCTGGCACGACAGTTCTTACGCAATCCGCGGGAAGTTAAACTGCTGGAACAACATAAGAAAAACAAAATACACCAGCGTTTTTACGAGATAGAACATGAGACACGTTTACAGACTGTTGGTCTATTACTCAAGCACTACCGCCCAGTCAGTACATTGGCATTCTGCAATACTAAGCAGCAATGCCGTGACTTACTGGAAGTACTTCAAGCGCAAGGCATTCATGCACTAACTTTGAATGGCGATCTGGAACAACGTGAACGTGACCAAGTGTTGATCCAATTCTCCAATCGTAGTTGCTCCGTTCTGGTAGCAACCGATGTAGCAGCGCGCGGTCTGGATATTACTCAGCTCGAAGCTGTCATTAATGTCGACGTCACACCCGACCCAGAAATACATATCCATCGCATTGGTCGCACTGGCCGTGCCGATGAGAACGGCTGGGCGCTGAGCTTGTACAGTCTGTCCGAAATGTCCCGAGTAGCGGCAATTACAAAGATGATGGGCTATGAGCCAGAATGGCATGATTTGGCTACACTGCAAAGTGATCACAACACACCATTGGCGTCGCCAATGGCAACATTACAAATACTCGGTGGACGTAAGGAAAAGATCCGCCCCGGCGATGTGCTGGGTGCACTCACTGGCGAAGCGGGTTACACACGCGAACAAGTCGGCAAAATCACTGTGACGGATCAATCGACCTATGTCGCCGTTGCGCGCAATATCGCGCGTGAAGCGGCACGCAAATTGTCCGCAGGGAAAGTCAAGGGGAAAACAGTAAAAGTGCGTGCGCTGTAAGGTCATTCAGCTCATTATCCGTCCTGGTTAATCTGTTGAATCAGTGCTTTTTTTGTTTCTTCTGATTTATCATGAGACACCTGACAGGTTCCTGCTGCCTGATGACCACCGCCGTCATATTTAAGCATCAATTCGCCAACATTGGTTTTTGATGATCGATCAAAAATAGATTTACCCATTGCAAAGACTGTATTTTGTTTCTGGAAACCCCATATGACATGAATTGAGATATTACAATCTGGGAAAAGCGCATAAATTACAAAGCGATTGCCCGCATGGATTATTTCTTCCTCCCGCAAATCTAACAACACCAGATTACCATGCACAGTACCGCAACGTTTTAGCTGTTGTTTGAACAAGGTATCTTGCTCATTGTATAATTCAATCCGCTCTACAACATCTGGCAGCGCCATGATTTGATCAATAGTGTGATTCTTACAGTAATCAATCAAATCCATCATCAGATTGTAATTGGATATTCTAAATTCTCTAAAACGGCCAAGTCCAGTCCGAGCATCCATGAGAAAGTTAAGTAGATCCCAACCTTGCGGATTTAATACCTGCTCTCGATCAAATTGAGCGGAATCACCTCGATCAACCGCTTCCATCATCTCGTCCCATTCCACTGGGAAAGCGGAATGGCCACCGTAACGCTGCCAAACCACACGTGCAGCAGAAGGTGCGTCTGCATCAATAATGTGATTATCAACTTTTTCATTACGAATGGTTTCAGACAAGTGGTGATCAAAAGCCAAATGTACGCCATTTACATAGGGAAGGTTCGTTGATATATCGTTACCTGTCACCTCAATTTTGCCATCCTGCATATCTTTGGGATGGACGAATTTGATATCGTCGATCATATTAAGATGTTTCAATAGTACCGCACAGACCAGTCCGTCAAAGTCACTGCGTGTAATCAGGCGAAATTTATCATTGGCCATTAACGACTCCTTAACATACGTAAGAATTAGCAAAGTATTTAAAATGAGTATAAACAGTGAGCTCAATAACAGAGAACGATTGTTTATTGCGGGTTTATTACACGGGATTGGGAAACTGATCTTCTATAGCCAATATCCTGAAGAATAAGAAAAGGTATTAAACCTTCAAGATCAAGGCGACGAATCAGTCGCAAATGCGCAACGCAAGATTTTTGGGTTTACACATGCTGAACTGGCTGCTGCGCTTTTAAAGCAATGGCAGTTACCCCCAAGCATTTGGAAGATAGTTGAATTTCAATTAGATCCTTTAAAAGGTAGAGAATTTGAAGATGAATCTTGTATTCTTCATGTAGCAGCAAATATAGCCCGTTGCATACAGTCCCACACGAATCAAGAAACCAATCTTGATGAAATAAAACCAACGTATAAGCTTAAAGCGTGGAATCATTTAGGCTTAAATAATGATGTTATTAAACCTATGATAACTGTGGCTGAATTACAGGTAATTGAAATGCTCGGCGTCATAAGGCCTGCGACAACACAAATATTCTAAAAAATTAATGAACAGTTACTACAGTTCCAACGCATCTCTGTTTCAACCTAAATTTCTCAGTTGAACATGTCCAAATATGTAGTTTTTGGGTTGTCTGGCAAGGTATAATAAGGCGCACGTTCGCTCCCCGCACTAGGAACACACAACCAAGGATCCAAAAATCGTTCAACTGGACACGCAGCAGTGCCAGCTATTGGGTGAATACTCTCGACGCCATTCGTGCAACGACCATGCAGCTTTTCAAAAATCATGAGACAGTCAAATGAAGAATTCAGGATAATATATCCATGAAGAACACAGTTGAAATATAAATTAAACCACACTGGAAGAAATCCTTGAAAAGCAACCCGCTGCAAGCCGCGGGATATTATGCGCCCTTCAACCAGTCTTCGCCTCAATGGGCGGGGAATTGAACCCAGTGTAGATTAAGTTTATTGCAGAACTAGAATTGAAACTTTTGGGTTCAATTTCTGAATATTACCCTGAGGAAAATACTACTTTTGAAAATAAAAAATCTGCCCTCTTAAAAATCGTAATTTTTGATCGCAACAATCTTCGTGGCATGTGCTGCCAATCAGACGGCACCGATTTCTACCAAATGCTAAGACAGCATGCCTGCACGTCTTGGAAAAAAGCAGTTGTCGCGTAAACGGTAGATTTTCCTAGAAACGTTTGCAACAAGAAAGTTGATTTGTCAATACCCATAGTGCAATTTGTCTAAAAATCGCTGAATTTGGAACCCCATTCTTTCACCCAATGATTTCTTGCTCACATATTTAATTTCATAAATATCGGCATCTTTACTACTTTCCAGCAAGTAGTCATCACTGGTTTTCAATTCATCGACCAGTTTCTTTTCCAAGGCACGTGTTCCGGGCCAACTTTCACCGGTAGAGACCTTAGCGATGTCAACATCGGGCCGGTGTTGAACAATAAAATCTTTAAACAAAACGTGAATATCCTCTATTTCTTCACGAAATTTAGCTTTTGCTTCTTCAGTATTTTCACCAAATAAGGTTACTGTTCTTTTAAATTCACCCGCCGTAAACTGATCGTACTCAATATCATGCTTCTTCAATACCTTATTAAAATTAGGTACCTGAGCAATTACGCCAATAGAACCTATGATAGAAAATGGCGCTGCCATAATTCGACTACCTACACATGCCATCATATAACCACCACTGGCAGCCACTTTGTCGACTGAAACAATGAGCGGAATGTTTTTCTCCCTAACACGCATAAGCTGAGACGCCCCCAGTCCATACCCATGCACCACGCCACCACCGCTCTCCAATCGCACAAACACCTCATCATTTTCGCTAGCCACCGTCAAAATAGCGGTAACTTCCTCTCTCAGAGCAGATACGCCTGAAGCACGAATGTCACCGTGGAAATTTAAAACATAGATACGCTTTTTATGCACACCATCCTTTATATCCTTAACAATTTCTTTCAGCTTTTCCTTTTCATCTTTAAAATACTTTTTCAATCCCTCTTTATGCAATATGTTGGCGTTCATCGCCATGGCCATATCATCATACTTTTTATTTAATTTTTTAATTTCAATAGAGTCCTTTTTGCCTGCCTGCTTTCTGCCAGCCAGGAATACAAAAAGTAGTATAACTGCCGCAACAGCAACCACAATTGTTACAGTTTTGGCCAAAAATAGTCCGTAGTTAATTAAGAATTCCGTCACTGTTTGGACACCACCCAATACAACAAAAAAGTATTTAGTCTACAAGAAGCTGCTATTAAGAAACAAAGTAAAAAGAATTTTATCTAATAAAACTGGTCGCTGCTTGACATCAAATGTCTTTACTTACCCAACCTGAATATTGCACCAGTTCATGGAAGTTAAACGCCGGCCTGTTCTGAATTGAGCGTTCGCGACTGTAGACGCAGTTACTCTGCGGCTTAGGACGCATGTGCGCTCAATTCAAAACAGAACAAGTTAAAAACCATACATGGACGCTCACGTTATGCCAAGCATTCAGTCGATAATGTTGAGAAGGTAAAGATGCAGCCATACATCCGGACCTTGTATAAGTCTATTGCCTCTGTCCCTGATAGAATACGCTGACTGGAACTCTATCAGCAAAACGCACTTGATGTGCTTAG
>CAXBGL010000129.1:0-7407 GCA_963975255.1 uncultured Nitrosomonas sp.
GTCAACTTACACTTTTTTAATACCCCGTGGTCTTGCCACGGGGTTGTTTATTGAATAACATACATTAAAACATGAGGTTGTCTTTGCTAGAATTAAAGCGTTCAATACCCGTTATGATTTCTGATTTTGCTTCATCTACGCCATCCCAACTTTGTATTTTTACCCATTTTCCTTCTTCCAAATCTTTGTATGGGCAGAGAAATGTGCGATTTGTGACTGGGTAAATTGTGGCAAGTCGTTGCAGGATTCAATATTTTGGTAGAGATTGCACAGCTTGTTAATGGGAACAGTCAGTAATTTAGCATCTTCACCCGCTTCATCGGTCATTTTTAGCATAGCGAGTGGTCGACAGCGTACGACAACGCTTGTTATGAGCGGTACGGGCGAAATAACCAAGACATCTACTGGGTTGCCGTAATCTGACAGGGTATGAGGAATATAGTCATAATTATATAGGTAGTGCATGCATGTGGACATGAAACGATCTACAAATATGGCACCTGTTTCCTTGTCCACTGCATATTTAATCGGAT
Source organism: uncultured Nitrosomonas sp. (assembly GCA_963975255.1). Lineage (GTDB taxonomy): Bacteria > Pseudomonadota > Gammaproteobacteria > Burkholderiales > Nitrosomonadaceae > Nitrosomonas. The sequence goes on from CAXBGL010000129.1 coordinate 534, forward strand.
CAGCATTCATCGGTATCTCAATAATGACATTGAAATCGTTAGGAGTTTCGATACCAGAGTTGATGCGATCAAGATTCATATGGGCGCCTAACGGTGAAAAAATGACATAGTAATCGTAAGTTCTAAGAATTAATCTATTTGTATCGATATCCTTAATGTCCAATACTGAAGAGATACTCCAGGCTGGTGGTAGTTCTGAACTCGTTGATTGTGGTGTCTTGCCATATCCGGAATCAGTACGCGAATGGCCGATTCTGATTGTTCTGGCAGCAATACAATTTATTCACATCATGGACTTCATGGTGATGATGCCATTGGGCCCGCAATTTATGCGGTTATATGAGATTACGGCGCAACAATTTGGCTTTCTGGTATCAATCTATACATTCACTGCAGGTATATGTGGTTTTCTTGCTGCATTCATTATTGATCGTTTTGATCGTAAACTAACTCTAATTTTACTGTGTGTTGGATTTACCATTGCTACCTTACTGTGTGCACTATCGTTTAACTATGACATGCTTTTAAGTGCAAGGGCGTTAGCGGGTGCATTTGGCGGGGTGATGAGTGCTGTTGTGTACTCAATTATTGGCGACCTGATTCCTGAATACCGTCGTGGTGCGGCTACGGGCACTGTGATGTCATCATTTTCACTTGCAGCAGTAATTGGTGTGCCAGCCGGTTTATTTCTGACTGATTTGTTGGATTGGCGTGCACCGTTCTTTTTCTTAACGATCCTGGGTGGACTCATAATCATTGCAGCTATACGTATTTTGCCGCCAGTACGCAATCATCTTTTGCATAATCAAGATAATAACCCATTACGACAAGCACAAAAAATATTTTTTAATCGAAATCATTTGATTGGCTTTGCTCTGATTGGGGTTCTCATGTTTGCCGGTTTTTCCATCATTCCTTTTATCAGCACCTACATGGTTGCCAACGTTGGGATCAGAGAAATTGATCTCATTTACGTTTATTTTTTTGGTGGTTTGTTAACTTTTTTTACCTCACGTTTGATTGGCCAATTTGCGGATCGGTATGGCAAACGTAAGGTGTTTGGATTAATGGCCATACTTTCGCTGATACCGATTCTACTGATTACACACATGTCAAAAGTACCGTTGGCTACGGCACTGATTGTTACAACTTTATTTATGATTCTTGTTTCCGGAAGATTCGTACCTTTGATAGCACTGATTGCTTCCAGTGTGGCACCCCATCAACGCGGCAGCTTTATGAGTTTCAATTCTGCTGTGCAACAGATATCGGCTGGTTTGGCTTCACTCATGGCAGGATCAATCATAGGGATGTCTGTGACGGGTGAGATGATGCATTTCGATACGGTGGGGATAATCGCTGCGACTGCAACTGTTATCTGTATTTTCCTTTCAGTCCAATTACGTTCTGTTGAAGAAAGTGCGACAAAGTGAGTGCTCAAGTTTGGCAGCCTAACTTTCAGGAAACTTCTCCAATATTTGAGCCATTTCATTTGATGGAACGATATTTTACGAAGTTGCATCACTGGCCTAATCTTTCTGATTTAGAAAATTTGAAAGCGGTTACTGCATTGCCGATTATTACCTGTTCAGGTAAGCCGGTCTGTTTTGTTTCCCAAGACAATTCAGTGCGCGAATGGATGCAACAATATGAACCGAGGATTTATCTCACAGGCGAAGTACAGACACGTGTGCAAAATTGGCACGACTTTTTTAATGCGCTCGTGTGGATGACTTTCCCCCGCGCCAAAGCAGTCCTGAATCAAATACATTTTCAGGCAATGTTGCAGACGTGTTATAAAAAAGAAACCCAGCGTGGTCCACTCAGAGATGCCGCAACCTTATTTGATGAGTCAGGTGTAGTCGTGGTGTGCCGTGATAGCAAGCTGATTAACTTATTAAAAGATTTTGAATGGAAAGAGCTGTTCTGGCGGTATCGAACAACTGTATTATCTTCAATGAAGTTTTTTGTATTTGGCCATGGATTATACGAAAAAGCATTAAATACTTATCAAGGTATGACCGCAAAAGGAATTGTTTTTCAAGTAGACGAGGCGTATTTTAATCAATCTATATCAGCACAACTTGTTGTGGCCGATGAATTGTTAGAAGACTTTCTATTGCGGGGCCTGAACATGACAGCTGATTTGATCCCTGTACCGATACTGGGTTACCCCAATTGGTCAATTGATAATGTGATAGGCACTTATTATGACAACAAGAATTATTTTCGTCCGCACCCAATGCACCACAATGAGCGCTAGAATAAGGAAGTTGTAACATCTATAGCTAATTTTACCTAATAGTTTTCTGTTAATTGTATTGCCAACTCAAAGTTTAATTTTATTGTTCTAACACAAACTTTACAGCATTCAGGGCATCTCTAAAAATTCGGAGTTCTAAACAAGACGAGGCGGGAACAAAAAATATTGACACGGCATGTAGCTGATATGTAAGGAATTATTTTCGTAAGCAACGAAGTATTGTGACGAAATATAGATTTTTAGAGATGTCCTTAAGACTCACTGTGTTTTGAATCAGATTGTCGCATCAAAATTTCATAAATTTATAGGAGCAGAAAATGAGTAATATTACTGCAATACTGGGAGATGAAGGTGATAGGCTTCTTAAGCATAAATGTAAGGGAATACCGAAGCGTGACATGCATGTACCAGGACCTGATTTTATCGATCGAGTCATGGCAGACAGTGATCGTAAACCAAGTGTATTACGCAATCTACAGGCACTCTACAATCATGGGCGTTTAGCAGGCAGCGGCTATTTATCACTGTTGCCTGTTGATCAGGGTGTAGAACATTCTGCTGGGGCATCATTTGCCCCAAATCCACTATTTTTTGACCCCAATAATATTGTGCAACTTGCAATAGAAGGTGGCTGCAATGGTGTCGCTTCCACACTTGGGGTGCTGGGGATTATATCCCGGCGCTACGCGCACAAAATACCGATGATTCTTAAAATTAATCACAATGAATTACTTACCTATCCGAATAAATTCGATCAGACGCTTTTTGCCAGTGTCGACCAGGCATTCGATATGGGTGCTTGTGCAGTGGGTGCCACGGTATTTTTTGGTTCAGAAGAGTCACGTCGACAGATTGAGGAAGTTTCCGAAGCATTTGCACACGCTCATGATCTGGGTATGGTCACCATACTGTGGGCCTATACGCGTAATGAGGCCTTTAAAACTGCTGATAAGGATTACCATGCCAGCGCTGACCTGACAGGTCAGGCCAATCACTTGGCCGCAACCATTGGTGCCGATATCGTAAAACAGAAAATGGCTGTGAATAATGGTGGTTACAACGCAATCAAGTTTGGCAAGACCCATGCCAAAGTATATAGCAAGCTGACGACAGATCATCCCATTGATTTGGTACGTTATCAGGTTGCCAATTGTTACATGGGGCGGATTGGTATGATCAATTCTGGCGGCGAGTCAGGTGGTGATGACCTGCACCAAGCTGTACGTACTGCAGTGATTAACAAGCGTGCAGGAGGCATGGGCTTGATTTCAGGACGCAAGGCATTCCAGAAACCAATGGCTGATGGGATTAAATTGCTCCATGCTATTCAAGATGTATACCTATCGAAAGCAGTGACTATTGCTTGATGATATTGATTTTATTTAGTTGGCAAACATACTACGCGATTGCATAAATGGGAGGGAAAAAATGAGAAATTATTTATTCTTACTGCCAGCTTTATTGTTTTTATTAATATCCATAATGAATATGGCAAAGGCAACTGGGGTTGCACCAATGGAAATAAAAGGTGCACGTACCATTAGTACTGCTACCGCTAAGCTGTTATTGGATAAGGGGTATCCGTTCATTGATGTGCGTGGAAACGATGACTTCAATAGGGGTCATATCCCCGGAGCCAGCCATTTGTCAGTGAAAAGTGAAGCATTTACTACTGATAATTTGAGAAAGATTGTTGATAAAGATAAAGTGGTTATTTTTTATTGTAATGGCGCCGCTTGTATGGGTAGCTCAATTGCCAGTAAAAAAGCAATTGAATGGGGATGGACACGTATTCTTTATTATCGGGCAGGTTTTAAAGAATGGAAAGAAAATGGATTGGCTATTCAATAGCCTGCCTCTATACTCAAACTGAAGTGATGCTATTTTAATGTAAGTGATGCGATTGTGAGTAGGGTGGTTAAGATTTTAGTTTTATACTGTTGCAGGTTACTCGTACTTTGACAAGCTACGTTTGGTGGGTTTAACGAGTCGGGAAGTGGTTGGCAGTCAGGCCATCTCGTTTCCAGCTCACTGAAAGAAATCTGTCCAGATGAAACGCCAGATAAACCAATTTGTTGTTGTGGTCTTTGCAAAGGACCAACCATTTTCCGTGACTATACTTTGTCTTGGATTATATGACACAATCTTCCGATCATTATTGTTTAATGAGCATCTATTTGCTTAAACTTAAAATAATCAAGAAAATATCCCACAAAATGACTTCTTCACGTTACGATCACTATTCTTGAACAGCTTTCTAGAGCGTGTATTCATTTTCCCTTATTCTTTTTTTCCCCTACTTGTGTTCTATTTCTTGGCATGATAAACGCGTTATTTTGTTTCGCTCATTTATTATGCTAATTATCTAGTGCAAGAAAGAATTCTTTTATCATGGTGTTATGCTCAATATTCAGCATTTGACTTACCTGCAAGGTGGTGTCCCATTATTACAGGATGTAAATTTACAGATTTTTGCCAATCAACGTGTTGGTTTGGTTGGTCGAAACGGTTGTGGTAAATCCACATTATTTCGTTTGATCCGTGCAATAATCAACCCGGATGGGGGCACAGTTAGCTTGCAATCTGGCAAGACAATTGCTTTTGTCGAACAGGAGATCATCAATTCAAATCAGCCGGCGCTTGAATTTGTACTGGATGGCGATGTTGAACTGCGACAACTGGAAAAGACACTGGCTCAAGCTGAACATGATGCCACTTGGTTTGAAGCGCAGCAGCGTTACGAAGCAATTAACGGTTATGTGGCACCTGCACGTGCAGCCCAATTATTGAATGGATTAGGTTTTATCAATAGCACGCTGGAGCAGCCAGTCAGTTACTTTTCTGGTGGCTGGCGCATGCGTTTGAATTTGGCGCGCGCATTGATGCATCGTGCTGATTTACTGTTGTTGGATGAACCAACCAATCACTTGGATCTGGAAGCCATACTTTGGTTGGAACAATATTTGGCTCGCTACCCGGGCAGCTTAATATTGGTTTCACATGATCGTGAGTTTCTTAATGCCTGTGTCAATCGTATTGCATCTATCCAAAATCAGCAAATCGATAGTTACACGGGTAATTATGATGATTTTGAGCGTGCTCGTGCTGAGCAAGCATTGCAGCAGACTCAGGCCTTTCAGCAACAGCAGAAAAAAATCACACATATGGAAGATTTTGTGCGTCGTTTTCGTGCTAAGGCAACCAAGGCAAAACAAGCACAAAGCCGCCTGAAAGCATTGGAGCGACTCACGCGTATTGCACCAGTGCATATTGAGGATGGACATTTTCAATTGCAGATTGAAGCACCTGAGCGTAGCCCCGATGTATTGTTACGGGTTAAAGAGATGAGCTTTGGCTATGACGATAACTTGTTATTCCAGCGCGTCCATCTTATTTTGCAGGCAGGTTCACGTATTGCGCTACTTGGCCCCAATGGTGCAGGGAAGTCAACATTAATCAAGTTGCTGACCGGTGAAATCAAACCCACTAGTGGCAGTGTAGAGCAAGCACCTGATATTCGCATCGGTTACTTTGCGCAACATCAATTGGAAAACTTAGATGGTAGCGCAACCCCCTTGCAACATATGGTGCAGTTGGCACCTAAGCAAACAGAATTAGAATTACGTAATTTTCTGGGACGATTTGGATTGGGTGGAAAAAGTGAGGATCGCCCCGTTGCAAGTTTTTCAGGCGGTGAGAAGAGTCGTCTGGCACTTGCCTTGCTGGCATGGCAAAAACCCCATTTGTTGCTATTGGATGAGCCTACTAACCATCTTGATTTAGATATGCGAGATGCGCTTATGCTGGCATTGGAAGCTTATACGGGTGCCGTAATACTGGTGTCACATGATCGCAGCTTGGTGCGTGCTGTAGCGGATGAGTTATGGTTGGTTGCTGAGGGTAGGGCAGCGTTGTTTGACGGCGATCTGGAGGATTATAAGAACTGGATTGAAACACGTCGTTCAAGTGTAGTGGCTAAATTTGAGCTACAAGAAACAAAACAAAAAATAGCATCGAAACCAAATAAAAAAAGTTTACTTGTTAAACAATCAAAGCTTGAATCAGTATTGAAAGCTACTCAGGCGCTGTTGACAGAAGCTGCGCGTCAGTTAGCCGACCCAGAAACCTATACGCGTTGTACGCGAGAAGAGATCAGTCAGTTGAATACAACCCATACCGATCTTGAGAAAAAAGTGGCAGAGCTTGAGGAGAATTGGCTGGAGCTGGAAATGGCGATGGAAGAATGAAGAGAAAGATGCGTTTATATGTATGGGCTCACACGCGATCTGACTTAAAGCACGATTAAATCGTACAGTCGGCATTCGATCGATAGTGTTGAAAAACTCGAAAAAACTGAATATTAATATTTCTGGCAAATTCCGTTTTCACCTAAAAAGGCAATCTTTTGCTACTTATGTGTGCATCTAAGCCTCATAAAAAAAGCATAACGGAATAATAACGGAATACTAAGTCTCTCCCCACGTCTTTTTGCTTAAAACTTCTGTATGGCGTTAATATTTTTCAAAAAACAACAAAAACAGAGTTTTTCAACAGTATCGACCCAGGCTGTGTGAAAACTCTGTTAGAAGTATAATTAACTGTTTCTAACAG
>CAXBGL010000130.1:0-7387 GCA_963975255.1 uncultured Nitrosomonas sp.
TTTATCAAATTGATGTGCTGCGCACCTTGATATCGCCCTATTTCGAGACAGACCCTATTCCTATACAGAAAATCATAAGCTCATATGTTAGACTCGAAGGATCAATTTAGTGAGATATATAGGATGTCCGGTAATACGTTTGGTAAGCTTTTTAGTGTCACTTCTTTTGGTGAATCGCATGGCCCTGCAATTGGTTGTGTCGTGGATGGTTGTCCGCCAGGGCTGGAGTTATCTGTTGAAGATGTTCAGCAGGAGCTGGATAGGCGTAAGCCGGGTACTTCTCGCCATGTGACACAGCGGCGTGAATCCGATACCGTTGAAATTCTTTCTGGTGTTTTTGAGGGCATGACAACGGGGACGCCCATTGCGCTGTTGATTCGAAATGAAGATCAACGGAGCAAGGATTACAGTAAGATCATGGATGTTTTTCGCCCCGGGCATGCAGACTACGTTTATTGGCAAAAATACGGAATACGTGACTATCGTGGGGGTGGTCGGTCTTCAGCCCGTGAAACTGCCGTGCGAGTTGCAGCAGCAGCGATCGCTAAAAAATGGCTACACCAAAAATTTGGTGTAGTTATACGTGGTTATCTGTCGCAATTAGGGCCGGTAGAAATTCCATTTAAGCAGTGGAATGTTGTAAACCAAAATCCATTTTTCGTTGCTGATGCCAGTTTTGTGCCACAGTTAGAAACTTTTATGGATAAATTGCGTAAATCTGGCGATTCGGTCGGCGCAAAAATCAGTGTGGTGGCTGAAAGTGTTCCAGTGGGCTGGGGTGAGCCGGTATATGATCGGCTGGATGCAGAGATTGCCTATGCCATGATGAATATTAATGCAGTAAAAGGTGTAGAAATCGGCGCTGGGTTTTCATGCATTGCACAAAAGGGCACCGAACACTCAGACGAAATGACACCAGAAGGTTTTTTAAGTAACAACGCGGGCGGAATCTTAGGCGGCATCTCTACGGGTCAGGCTATTACCGCCAATGTTGCCATTAAGCCGACTTCTAGTATTCGCTTGGGACGGCGTTCAATTGATAAGAATGGGAAGCCTGTAATCGTAGAAACACATGGCAGACACGACCCATGCGTGGGAATACGTGCGACACCTATTGTCGAAGCCATGTTGGCGCTGGTATTAATGGATCATGCACTGCGGCATCGTGCACAAAATGCAGACGTAGTGTGTGAAACACCTAAGATTGCGGCTAATAATGAAAGGTTAGAACGCATTTCAACTCAAATAGGCGTAAAACCAGAGTTAAAAGAAGATCCTGAGCCAGAGGAAGCCTGAATCGCTTAATTATAAAATTTTAAGGGAAATTACGTTGATTTTCTATCGAGGTAAATTGGGTGATTTGCTGGCCCTATCTTGACAAGCGTCATTAAATATACGATTATCGCCCCCGCAAATGAGGGTGTGACTATTTGTTGATGGAGAATCGACAGTGTCGATTGCAGCTTGATGGTGTTGGATATTCTTTGTGTTATAAAATAGAGAAAGTTCGAATCCCGCTCCTGCTTCAGTCTGATATAATCGTCCCGTTGATTGCATGACATGATAGCAAGATGTTTTAGATTGTTCATTGCGCCCGTAGCTCAGTTGGATAGAGTACTTGGCTACGAACCAAGGGGTCGTGGGTTCGAATCCTGCCGGGCGCGCCATTAAATAACAAACTAGATAAAATCTTGGCGTTAGTCCAATACAACTGGAATTATTTTTCCAGCAGCATATAAGTATTGCATCATTTCACAAAAGGCCAAGTAGCTCAGTCGGTAGAGCAGAGGACTGAAAATCCTTGTGTCGGTGGTTCGATTCCACCCTTGGCCACCAATCAAATCAACAGTTTATTATTCTGGTGGAGTTCGGCAAATTTTCTTTTGTGTAATTCCTGTGTAATGCTGTCAGCAAAACACTATTTAATCTCTTGATAACGATTCTCTAATTTATCCATTGCAGCTCCAATGTGTTCGCCGTTCTGATGTGCGTATCGTTCTACCATAATAAGTGTTTTGTGACCTGAAATCCGCTTTACTGTGGGCAAGTCAACACCGGCTTGCACCAAGTGAGTAATGGCTGTGTGACGTAATGTATGCCGTACTACTTCATCTGGATTTAAGCCAGCAGCAATAACAACACGCCGGAAGGGTTTGCGAATATCCATTGAGTGACCTTCCTTAGCAGCAGGCGAAGGAAATAGCCACACACTGCCCTTGGGCAGTGCAACCATATAATCTTTCATAAACTCAACTAAGTGCTGAGTAATTGGTTGTTCACGTGACCCTCCCTTGGCTTTTGGAATATGAATTGTGCGCTGATGTAGATTCACATGTTCAAGGCGAATACTTAATATTTCCATGCGACGCATGGAGGTTTCAAGTCCAATAACAATGAATGGATAAATCTGTGAATTCTGATCCTGTTTTGCAAATTCAATAAGACGTTTCATCTGGTCAATAGAAAGATATGTTATTCGACCCTGTGCTTCCTGGAATCGTTTAATCTTGGCAGGGCGGCTGCCTATCCATCCCCACTCAATCGCCTTGTTGAATAGATGCGAAAGTGCTGCAAGTTCACGGTTTATAGTGCCAGGGCTAGTAGTTTTCTGTTTAGCTTCATCTTTTGTTTGTCTTGCTATGCCACCCCGAATGGCGATTTCTTGGAGTCGCTGTTTTTTATAACGCTCAATATCGTAGCCAGTAATTTTTGATAGTGGTACATCACCAAAAAAAGGAACCAAATGCAGTGAAAGACGGCGACGTTTCATCACCAAGTCTTTTCCACCTTCTTCATCCAATTTGACTATATATTTATCGGCGGCGGAACGAAATGATAATGCCACCTTGCGTCCTTTTGGCAGGGATAAGCGATTATGCTTAGCATCTTGCCTAATCTTCTCAATAAATTCTTCAGCCTGGGTACGAGTGGTGCCATCAGATTCACGACCAATAACACGATGGATACGCTGGCCATCCACCATGATATTTATAGTATAAACACCGTCACCGTTAGCTTGACGTTCAAAAATGATACCATGCTCACTGAGTTTTTCACCAGAAACAAGCTTGCGAATTGAGGGGCGAGTAAGTTTAGTAAATGCTTTGGCCATGATGCCTCCTAATACGGATTAAAGGTCAATGAAAGGATATTATTGAGGTCTTCTTTTGTACCCGTTCCCAAAGCATATGCTTTGATTTCAGGCCAGCAATCTCGCACCAGATTATTATCGATAGCACCTTCTTCTGTACCATCTTGGTATATAAATTTACATTGTACTTTCAGATCTTTTTCGTAAAAAATATGTTCTTGTATTACTCGCCAAATCAGTTGTTCATCGTAGGTCATTAAATCAGGATAGTAAGTAGCCAACTTTATTAGCCGGTCGGCCTCACTCAAAGCCCATAATCTTGTAGATTCGCTACTAACAGAAATTCCAGAATTATTCAGCAAGACGGCTTCCAATGCATTCTCTATAGTCCATTCAATAAAATTTGCCAATGATCGGCGCTGCTTACGCGCTGCAATCTCTGCTAAGTATTTCAGCTTGGGATCAAGCCGCATTGCAAACACTTCCGTTCGTAGTGCTCCCGACTTTGATTTACGTTTTTTCTCTGTCATCTGAATATCCTTTCATCCAAAGGTTCTAATTTGTTCTGTTATAATCTATCAATAATGTTGTTACTTGTCAAACAATATTACTTCTGTATACTCCGTAGTTGTCTAATTATATTCCACGGAGTCCCTTATGAATATTGCAATTTCCGCCAAAACTCTAGAAGTGGTTGTGTATCCAGATGGCCGCATGGATACCAAAAATACTTCTGCTTATGTGGGTCTTTCAGAAAAAACGATGGCAATGATGCGTTGTAATGGTACCGGGCCGCAATTTATTAAACGTGGCCGAATTTTCTATTTCAGGGATGATTTGGATGTTTGGTTAAATGCTGGAGGGCGATTTACCAGCACGGCACAGGCTCAGCAGGCTGTGGAATAACGGTTAGTGTCAAAGAAAAAGAAAAATTGGTTGTCGCCCGAACGTCGAGAACCAGGTGGATTTGCAGCTTTGCCACATTGCCTGCTTGAGAGCAATGTTTATATCGGATTATCTGCCCATGCTGTGAAGCTTTTAAATGACCTGCTGGCACAATTCAAAGGGTTTAATAACGGCGATTTGTGTCTGGCTTGGTCAGTCATGGAGCAACGCGGATGGAAATCACGCGATACTCTCAATAAGACGCGGAAAGAGCTGTTGAATGTAGAACTGATTCAAGTGGCTCGCTATGGTGATCGTAAGCGTCCACACCTTTACGCTTTAACTTTTTTTGCCATTGATGAATGTAGCGGTAAATTAGACATTAACGCGACTAATAAACCCACAAGCTTATGGCGAAAACATGAAGCATTGCCCCCACTCAAAATTAAATCTACTCCCACGCTCGGCGTGTTAAAAGTGGTCGATATAGCACGCCCAGCGTGTGACCCTTCTGATGAAACTATCGAATATGACCCGCCCACCGTGTCAAATAGGCCATTTTCTCAGAACTTATGACCCGCCTACCGTGCACCTTTCTATAGAGCCATACCCTAGTATCTTTTTATCATTGTCTTGTATTGGATAAATGCAGGTGTGATCCTGAGGCGCTGGTTTACTTTTTAAAACATGCAAAGCCATTACCCAAACCGCAACAGAAATTAAAGCGCTTTGATATATCGTTAACTGGGTATGAGTATTGCAGATAACGCAGGCAAGGAATCTAATGACGGGGTATAGGCATTCTCTGAGGGTCGGATAATAAGTACCGCCTATTACTTTTCCTCTCATAAATGTAACCAATAAAACTTAAAATACCAGAACAGAAAACCAAGGTACTCCCAGGGTTTCATCCATGTGAGAAAATACACCGCCCACAATTTTAGTGTGCTGAAAATAGAGCGATTTAACACTTTCTTGGCGGTTATAACGCTTAATGTCTAAAGACCGTTTATTTATTCATACATAACCGCAAAACTCCATAGGAGATGTACTGAACTTTTATTGATGTCTTTATAACAGACGCTAACGGGGTATTTAGTAGTAGAAAAAAGACGAATTGAAAGCACTTCTAAATGAGAGTTTCGCTAATCTATCAGCATCACCTCGGCAGTTATTACAATAACTTTAATTATTTTTTAATAAATTGAAAAAATTTTACCCACAAAACCTGTGGACAAGTTTGTGGATAAACTCTAGTTTCAATTATCAACTTATTTTATTATAAGGATTTTCCATAGCCCGCCTGATTTTTAGGCATATTGTTATTTTTAATAATCAACTAATTAGTGTTTAATTTTACTTGACGTAAGAATTTGTTTCAGGCAGCGGTTTTATATTTTAAGTGCTGTGGATATCTAAGAATAATCTAGATTATTGATGCAATAACAAAGGAGAGTTTATGAAAATAAAGATAATTATATGAAGTAATAAGAGATGATTCCTCTTGTGATTTTAACGATACCGATTACCGGGTAGAGCAAATCAAGTTTGGCAAGAAAAATAAGGAAACAGACAAGAGCACAGCGATCTATAACCACTAAATCACCATGCTCCACATTCCCCTTGAAGCTTATGATTATGTCGTAAATGGCAAGTCAGCCTTAGAATGGGTTATGGAATGTCAAGCAGTCCTACCCATAAAAGAAAGCGGTATTATGAACGATGTGAACCACTGGGCAATTGAAACCATGAGGATTGTAAAGAATTTACCGAGACTCGATATAGCAGTGGGTTAATCATGGTTTGAATTTGTGATGTGATCAAATGAAAAAGGTCCTTTCTAGCATTTTGACAATGCGGGTAATGAACACCGCCTACAAATTTTAGCGAATCGTTTTTATAAATGGGTTGACAGTTAATAGGTGAACACTATGAACAAATCAGAGCTAGCACGCTGCTTAGGGATATCTCGTCAAATGGTCTAAGCTTATAGATAGAGGCATGCCAACTGACGGCCTTGAGGCTGCTACCGAATGGCGGCGGCAAAACTTAGATATAACACAGACAAAACATTGGAGAATTGACGGAAACGAAGGTGTAAAACGGTAGTTAATCCAGCACTCAAAAAACATGGATGTAGATTCAGCATTAGATCAATTAGTAACAATGCCGAACACAAGATCATTATAAACAGTTACATAATGTTAAGGATTGTTAAGATATGAACGAAAAACAACAACAAGCTATTTTATTATTGGCAACAGGAAAAACAGGCACACAAGTAGCTGAACAGCTACAGGTAACACCAAAAACAATTAGTACATGGCGATCTGACCCAGAATTTAAAGCAGAACTGAATAAGCATCTGTTGGACATTAAAACAGCTCACTCCGAGCGTTTGCGCGGCTTGTGTGCAACTGCATTAGAAACCATTGAAACTTGCTTGAACGATGAAAATACACCCATTAAAGAGAAGCTGTCAGCTAGCTTTAAATTACTTGAATTGGGGCAAGTGGCGCCTTCAAGGATTGGATCAACTGACCCCATAAAATTAGCCATTGATGAAAAGCTATATAGTTGCTGAATGTAATTTAAAACTATGCCTCCTTAAATTCCTCAAGGTTAAAACAATGACGAACAAGCTTTAGTTATGCCCTATTGAAAAAGTGTCTTGATTAAACTTTGCTCTGGTAAAATGAATTGATCATAGTCACTCAGATGCTGATTGGCGTTTCTATGCACAACAATTCCAAGAATAAGTAAACAACATGACCGAAGATCAACGCCGTCAGCTTCAGCAACAACTCTGGAACATAGCCAACACCCTACGCGGCAAAATGAATGCCGATGAATTTCGGGACTACATTCTGGGGTTCATCTTTTACAAATACCTGTCAGAAAAGATTGAATACTTTGCCGATTCAGTGCTGGAACAAGATGGGCTTAACTTCGCGGCACTGAAAGAAAATACTCAAGAAGGTGCAGAGTATGTGCAAGCGGTGCATGATGCCGCTGTGGCTGAATTAGGCTACTTCCTGAAGCCCTCCGAGCTGTTTCATACCGTCGCTATGAAAGGCAATAACCAACTTGATACTGAAAACCTGGGAGATAGCCATAATTTTATTCTGGCTGATCTTGCACGTATTCTAAAGAATATTGAACAAAGCACACTGGGTACCGATAGCGCTGACGATTTCAGTAATCTGTTTGAAGATTTAGATCTGACTTCTTCTAAGCTGGGGGCAACTGAAAAAGCTAAGAATACGTTAGTCGCCAAAGTGCTGGTGCACTTGGATCAGATTGACTTTAATTTGTCCGATGCTACCGCAGATGTATTGGGTGATGCCTATGAGTATTTAATGGGCCTGTCGCGTAATTCAATTGTGAGTGTATTTTCGTACAAAGGAGACT
>CAXBGL010000131.1:0-7256 GCA_963975255.1 uncultured Nitrosomonas sp.
TATCCACACTTCTTGCGTATTGCCCTTGTCGGTCTCGCCGCGCGTGAAGAACAACACATTGGTTTTTACCCCTTGCGCATAAAAGATACCAGTTGGTAGCCGCAAGATTGTATGCAGATTGCATTTATCCATCAGGTCGCGTCGGATATGGGTGCCGACATTACTTTCAAACAGCACATTGTCCGGCAAAACCACGGCAGCACGACCACCTGATTTGAGTCCTCGGTAAATATGCTGCAAAAATGCAAACTGTTTGTTACTCGTGGAATAAGTGAAATCATCACGGCTAGGTAGGCCGCCCCCCTTTTTAGTGCCAAATGGTGGGTTGGTCAAAATCAACGATGCTTTGGGAAGTGCCGCACCTTCAGGACTCAAGGTATCCCCATAGCTTATGCCGCCATCAATGCCATGCAACATGAGATTCATTAGCGCCAGACGATGGGTGTCTTGCACGTGCTCCATACCGTAGAAGGTGCTGTTACGGTATTTTCTCTGTTGCGTTTCAGTCAGCGCATCAAAATCGTGGTGTGTACGTAAATAATGATTTGCAGCAATGAGAAAACCACCAGTACCCGCCGCAGGATCTTGAATAATATCGGTGAGCATCGGTTTCATAACCTGCACCATACTGTTAACCAATGGACGCGGAGTAAAGTATTGACCAGCCCCAGATTTCTTCTCACTGGCATTCTTTTCCAGCAGACCTTCATACAGATCACCTAAGTCTTCCCGATGCACACTGTACCAGTCTAGTTTATCGATTTCGGCAACTAGTGTTGATAGTGTGGCAGGTTTCCTGATGAAACTGCTGGCGTTGGCGAAGATCTCCTGCACCAGTGTCGAACCATGGCTACCCAAATGAATGAGCAAGATCTTGTAGAATTCCAGTCGATCCGGTGCGGCTAGACGTTCGAGATCGGCCCAACGATGATCTGCCGGGAGTTGATCTTCGGTGCCAGTTTCTTTGGCCATCTTGAGGAAGAGCAAATAGGTTAGCTCGGTGACATACTGATGATAAGTGACGCCATCATCCTTGAGAATGTTGCACAGGTTCCAAAGTTTGGCAACGATATCAGAGGTGATTTTTCTCATGTAGTTTTATTATTCCTGTCTTAGTCAGGCAGCAGGTTGCCAGAGTGTATCGTTGAAAGTTTCCAGTACTTGCTGGAGTTCACCATTGAAAATCTTGTCGATACGATTGAAACCGCCACCCTCGCGTGTAAAAACAAGATCGGGGTCGTCAATAGCATCGCGGTCTACCAGCATATTAGCTTTGGTTTGTGCAGCAATGCGTTTCAGCCAATCGCGTTGTGGAGCAGTCCAGGGTTTACTGACCAACAGTTTCTGCAGTGCATGATCGACGCGCTCATTATACGGCAGTAGTGTGTCACCGATGGCAGCCTGGCGAATAAAACCAATAATGCGTGCAGCAATATCTTGATTGGTCATTTCGCGCCAAGCGGTGGCCAGACTAGTTTCAGTGAAGCCAGCTTTATCGAGTTCCAGCACTAACTCGCGCAATTGCTTGCGTGTCAATTCGCGTGGGCGCGTACTAACCGTCATCAGTGCCGGAATATCATTACTGTGGCTCTGTATAAAAGCAGTAAATTCCTTTAAATAATCTTCTGGTTTCTTGCCCTCGCCATACCCTCGTTCTGCATCGCGCAGTTTATCCCCATGATCAGAAATAAACACAGGTAATGCAGTGCCTTCACTCTTGCGATCAAGAATCTCACCCAAATCAGGATTTTGAGTAAACCATGCTGCCACATCATCAATTGGCATGGCTTTGATCTTTTTAATGAACTCATCCGCCGTCATGCCTGCTTTGGTTTCAAAGTCACGGGCAGACTTTTCTGATAGATGGCGCTTCTTGCTTTGCAGCTTGGCGATAAATTGATCACGCACCAGTTGACGCGCTTCATTATTATCCACCGTGACAAGTTCTTGAGCCAATTGTGTGAAGCTGATCTTGGGATTAACCACGACAGGTTGCATGGCCGTCATGTCACCCAATGCGTCGAAAATCTGCACCGCATCGAAGACACGGAAGGCTTCTTTTTCAATATCCTCGCACAAGCGCGTAGCACGACCGAGCATCTGGTCGAACAAGATACGGCTATTCACCCGACGTAGGAATACTAGATTACAGATTTTAGGCACGTCAATACCGGTAGTCAGTAAGTCAACGGTAACAGCGACGTTAGGATCGCGCTCGTTTTTAAAGCGGCGGATGAGTTCCAGTGGTTTATCAGCTGCGCCGGTAATTTTGATAACCGCATCATCATCCACACTGCCATATTTATCCGCAAAGGCTTCTTTGAGCAAATTGACTACCATGTCGGCATGAGCATCCGTTGCACAAAAGATGAGTGTTTTCTGGCGTGAGGCTGGATCTATTTCCTGCGCCAGATATTCGCATACAACACGATTAAATGATTCGGTGATTACTTTACGATTGAAATCTTCTACATCAAGCTTGATTTCATCCGGTGTTTTGAAAAGCTCAATCTGGTTGTACCGTCCATCAAAGACCTTGATGTTTTCGCCCGCTTTCCATGTGATGCCGTGTGTGGAAAGTTCTGTCCTAATCTGTATCGGTGGCTCATAGTCAATCAGAAATCCATCAATGACTGCCTCGCGATAGCTGTAGGTGTAGATTGGTGGGCCAAAGATTTGTGTGGTATGCAAGGCAGGTGTTGCGGTTAGACCGATCTTATAAGCATCAAAGTAATCTAGTACGCGACGATACTTGGAAATATAATCTTCAAAGCCACGAAAAGCCATTTCCGTATCGGAGAGTTCTCTATCTAATAGATAGCCACGATGGCATTCGTCGACCACAATGCAATCGTATTGATCAACACTTGGTGGTGAAGTATTCTCGGCTGCAAATAGTAGGCGTTGCACCATGCCTTGTATCGTGGCAATGTGAACAGCGGTATCTGTGTCAGGGGCTTGCTGTTCCAGTTCTTTGATGCCAAAGGTATCAGCGAATGTTTGGAGGTTTTCCATGCGCGTATCTTTGAAAGCATTAGCCGCCTGTTCACCCAATGCTGATCGATCAACCAAGAATAATATACGACGGAAACGCTGCACCTTAAGCAAGCGATAAATCAAGGCAACACAAGTCTTGGTTTTGCCGGTACCAGTAGCCATTGCTAACAACATCGCGCGTTGTCCAGCTTCGATTCCTTTTTCCACCGCAAGAATGGCTTCCTGCTGATAATGGCGCAGAGGAAAACCATAATTAAATGGTGTTATCGCTAGCTGCTCGTGGGCCTTAACTTCATCACGCTTGATGAGTGCTGCCAAACCCTCTGGCGTGTACCAACCATCCAGTGGATGCCCCAGGTTATCTGCACGACGAAGATCGCAAAACCATATGCCACTTTTGGTAGAAAGTTGACGCAGGAAAGGTCGACCATTGGAAGAAAAAGCAAACGGAATACGGTAAGTGGAATTATTGCCCCAATTTGCTGCTGCAAGTGTGGTTTCGCTGCTTGGGGTGAATGTGCGGCTATAGCGCTTGGCCTGCTGCAAAGCACCTGAAACATCAATGTTCTTGCGCTTGGCCTCGACGACGGCGACAGGTGTCAGACCAACAAATAGCACGTAATCAACGGGGCCACTTTCGGTAGGCCACTCGGCGATAGCAAGGTTACGATTCTTTTCCGGGCGGGTACCCTTGTTGTATTTGAGTGCAACCGAATCAGCTTCCCACCCAGCCTGATTCAGTTGTTGGTCAATTAGTTTGCGTGTATCAGCTTCGTCCAACTGTACTGCACTGACTGCTGAATTGGCTGCGGCAACCAATTTAACGAAAGTATTTTTAGGTTGCGCTGCGGCAATACGCTGCTGTTCAACCAAGCTTTTTTCGAGTGCGAGCTTAGCCTGCTCTGTTTCAGCAGCCATGTTTTCCCAGAAGGATTGCTCGTTCTTGGCCTCACGTAGACTGGCTTCTGTCGTGCTCAGCTTTTCTGCAACCTGCGTATGAGTTGCCTGGTAATCAGAGAATACCTTCTTCAGACGTTCCATCTCGGCACGTAATTCAGTACTCTCGTCTTTGGGTGACTGTGGTGGAATAAAGGGGCCTGACTTATAGTCAGCATCCTTGAAAGTCCGATGAAACCAAAGTCCCAGTTGCCAGCTGATCTTGAGTGTCGTTAGTGCCGCGCGATGATCGCCAGATAGAGAATGGCTAGCTGCGTTGCCAGCACGGCGAACCTCACTAAACATCTGAAATACTTCACGCGGCAGCATACCGCTATCCTGTAATCGACGCAGGAGATCGTATTGAGTTTCTTCTGGGGCTATATATAGGCCGGTGCGAGCAGCCAACAATTGGGCAAGAGATTCCGCCATTTGACGAAGCTTGAGGAGGCAGGTATTTGGATCGTCAGCGAAATACTTCTCAGCCAACATACCGAGACGGAGCAATTGTTCGTCATGCTGGCTCAGAACCGAGAAGTTTGACATCACAGAGCCTTCTGATTTCTTGAACACCAATTTACTGCCTTGTTTTTCACTTTAATGGTTTGAATACAATAACCTCTAATATTCTGATTGGCATGAAGGCATCAGTCATCAACAAAGCAATTTTGATGATAACTCACTTTATACCATTTTCTGTATCAACTCTTTGATCTAATTAGTAGTATAAAAGGATAAGCTTGATTCGCTTCGAAAATAACTTGCCCGATAAAAATACTGTTTCTTGCTGATTGTATCAAAGCCAAAATCATAAGGAAGACAATGATATACGAATCAATATAGATGACCTCGCAGAATAACTCGATAGTAATTCTTACTGTTAAACCTTGATGCCGTGATCTGGTAACTTTCACACGTTGGTTGATAAATCTTTACGACAGACATATCCGGTTGCACACTCACACCCGAATGCAATAAACGACACGGCTTATCAACTATAATCTATCCATGTGTGGTGGAATCGAATATCAAGATAACAAAATCTACTTTCCCCAGCCCAATGTAAGACTGCCAGTTATGCTACGAAATGGCGAAGTAACCTGGATCACTTGAGGCAAGCGTAAAATCGAGGATTCTGGAAAATTCCCCAATGGTGGCTGGGCACGTCTGAATTCTATTAAGGCAGGCAAGTGGAAGCCTTGGCACCCAAGACCAGTATTAATTCCTGCCCATTGCTTCATGGAAAAGGACCTCGATGGTCAATCGCATTGGATTCCACTGGATGCCAGCATGGCCATACAGGCACTGTTGGCTGAAAGGGGTGGAGAGCAACGAGTCTACGTAGTTACTGAAAAAATTTCCCCTGAATACCAATGGATACATGATCGCTGGCCACGATTGAGGAAGTTGTCAGACAAACCAACCATAGAGCATCCATAATGCGCTTTATCACCTTTATTATTCTGCTTCTTTCTTCGCCAGTTTATTCGACGGACTCTTATAATTGAATCCTTGAAAGTATTGCTCCCAATAACATCACAATCATTGGCGAGCGGCAACGACAATTGAGCAACCCATACCTGGCGCGAAGCGTACGTGTGATCTGTTAGATGTGTAGCCTGAAATATTACCTTGCACAAATACATCAGAACCATTCAGGCTCAATTTCATGCTGCTTTAGAAATTCAAGGCCAAGCTCATGAATCCGCTCGTCCTTAAACCGATGGTATCCGGTTATTGCCTCATCGTCTTCAACATTCTTTACCCAATAACCGATTGAATTCCGTCCATAGTAAACACCCATAGCAGAACTATGCTGTTCCTTGTCATCAGTCCAGGAACTGGCAAGAAAATCCTTTATGATGTCATGATGAACGTCATGAGATAGACCGTCGATGTTTATAAAATCTTTAGGGCGTGATGCGAGTAACGCCTGGTTCCGTCTGTTGTCTTCAGCTGAGAACCCATCCATTTCGGCATCATGGTCGCTGTCGTAAACCCAAAATATATCTCCGCTCTTTAGATCGAGGTATGCAGTTTGATCGGATGGATTATGAAAGTTGGAATCACGATTGAATGCAATAATGAACAAAGCGTTGTTAATCTTAAGTTTAATCATTACTTATCTCCAAATTAATAGAATGCTGTATTACCTTAGTGCTCTGGTCGAATCAATAAGTGTAGACAAGCAAAGTTTACAAAGAGCAGGTTTTTCACAGTAGTCTCAAACCAGGGAATTAGTTGCCCTCGATAATTCCCTGGTTCCCATCAAGCAAGATAGCTAGTTGTATCTATTTCTTTTTTGCAGTCTTTTTAGGCTGAGCTTGCTTAGATACAGGTGTTGGTTTGTCTGCCGCATCAGACAGGGTCTTTCCTGGTTTGAATTTGACTACTTTCTTGGCAGGAATCGTCATGGCTTTACCGGTTGCTGGATTGCGGCCCTCACGACCTGCACGTTCTGTAACAGAAAAAGTACCAAACCCAACTAACTGAACATTATTACCATCTGCCAATGCTTCCTGAATAACTTCAAGCAATCCGTTCAGCAGGATCGCTGTTTGAGCTTTTGTGGTATTAGAGCGAGTAGCAACTGCATCAATAAGTTCAGTTTTGTTCATGGGAAATATTCCTGTTAGTTGTTTGAGAAGTGATTGATAATCTAGCAGTATATAACACTTATAATCAGTAGCTTTCAAACATTAACGCCGACAAATGCTTAGTATTTGTAGATTTACGACAAAATATGATTCCTACTGCCAATGGAATGCTTCTCAAATCCCTATAAGTATATGCACTGTATCACTCATATAGGTGGAATTACGTGAGTAATCCAGTATCTGGAGATATGCGATCACTGCAATATTTTAAATTCAACATTTTCACCTTGCGATTCCCCGTGGTCTTGCCGCAGGGCGCACGGGGCAGATTTATTTAGTAGTCAATAGAGTGCCAGACTTTCAATCCGCTGGTCGAGAGTTCGATCCTTACACGGCCACCAAGAAAATTAAGCATTTGGCGCAATCACGGCTAGGTGCTTTTCCTTTTCCGATCTTGATGTTGAAACATTGCCATTTTTTTCTAAAGTAATCCAAATTGTTTCCGTTGATACCAGATGGGACTAATTTTCTTCTAGCACTCCAATCTCTAAAGTTATAATAGCAAAGGGCGATAATAAGAAAACTTGTCTACTTTTCATAGGGCTATTGATCTAATGAATTTAAGATATTTTCTATTGGCTCTTTCGTTGGTGGCTATTGAAGTAAACGCAGACAATTCTACCTTGGACGCGGCAATTGGTGGTGCTATAGGTGGAGCCGCTGGCG
>CAXBGL010000132.1:0-7240 GCA_963975255.1 uncultured Nitrosomonas sp.
CAAATTGATGTGCTGCGCACCTTGATATCGCCCTATTTCGAGACAGACCCTGCATTGATAGTGTCAAGTCCACCACTAAAGGGTATTGGCATTGCTTGATAGCCTGTTGCATCATAGTAAGATTGGGGCGGCACAAATTTTTTGGTCTTTACATCAATGGTATAGGCACATGCTGCACTATTCATCACCAGACAAAACTAATGTTGATGCAGGCATAAAGTCTCCTCGATTAAATTTTCTTGTGTTCTGGCTCACTTGAAACATCAGGCACACCCATATGCCTTGCAAGCAGGACCTTTAGTGCGGTTAACCTTGTTTTCCACGTTGCTTGTACTATGGCATCTGCGGATAAGCCAGTTACCAACAATGCCACTGCATCACCCTGCATCGCATCATTACTCGTTAAAAAACTCTGCAGTTCTTCATCCGTTGTAATACTCGTACAACGCACAAAATGTGGATAGTCTTCTCGCAAATGGACGGCAAGCCAAGCCTCACCAATCCACTGCTTTAACTGACCATAGCTAAAATAAGTGTCAATAGCCAGATCCACAGGATCTGCGCTGCTTAAATTTTCAACATTATCATAACCCTCTCGATCCAACCTTAACTCGTGGGCGTAACTCATACCTGATAGGGTGGCAAGCGGTATTGAACGATAGCTACTGCCAGATAGATTCTTGATCACTTTAAGGGTAAGACGTTCAATTGCTATTAACGCCTGTCTAGGGTAAAAACCGAAGAAGAAACTCACGACAGGAAGCAAGCTCAAGAGATCAAGCTTAACCGTGCCTAAAAGCAAGGGGTCACCCGAATCTAGCCCACCAAAAAATCCGAAAGAAAGTACCAGTGCAAGAATACTGGCCACAATCATACGAATATTTCCATCGACAAAAGTCTGTGCAGTGATATCTAACGTAAAATATGCACGTGCAAGTGAACCAATAAAATAAACATAAGCACCCAGAAAACCAAACTGGAAAGCTGTCAAACTGCGTATTAAATGAGAATAATATGCCTCAGGATTTTTTGCAAAAAGTTCTGCAAAAGGCCCCATCATGAGGGTGTTCGCACCCAGCGTAAAGTTAACACCTGGCTCATATGCAGAAAAGACAGGTTTGAATAATAGACTAATGGAAACACCCATTACTATCACGAACATCGCCCATATGACACTACCCCAGTACGTGCCAAAAGGGGTACTATCTCCCATTCTTTCTCGTATCTCACTGTGATACTTTGCTGGCACTTCACGTAATAACCGTTTTTCCTTCTTAGTCGTCATCACCTGCAGATAGGATAGTGCAAACATGGGTACAACCAGAATCGCCAATAACCATAGTATTAAGTTATATTGAAAGAAAACAGGATCAAACCAGTGTGCCACATCACGGAGGTTATGATGTGGCACATGAGTAGAACCATAAAGTGATTCCAGTCCCAGACCCAAAGCAATGGAAACTGGCACCAAAAACGGCAACAAAAACAGTAGCCAGTTGTACCAGGTCATGTCCCATTTACGGTTACCTTTCTGATCCATATCTCCTCCTATAATCTCTACTTCACCACCAACTTGTCAGTAACAGCCCGAGTCCAAAAGTCAAGATGGTCAAAAGGCCTTGCAGCTCTGGCATTCGGCAGATCCAGACTCCATCCGGGTAATTCGAAATGATCAGCGTGCAGCTTGCCATAAAATTTGCCCCATTTAGCAGAATCCACAGATACCAATCCATCATTTTCTGTTGGAATCAACCGCGCATATGGACGCAACCAGAATGGCAATTCATGCATAGGACGACAACCCGCATAAGAAGCATACACTACATCTTCACGGTCTGGAATTGGCATCGCCAAACGCGCTTCAGGCGTTAATTCACCGAGGCCTGGCTGTCCCCTTTTCCTGATCCAGGCAGGAATTAACCGAGGGGATTCAAGAAACCATGTTGCCACAGGACTACCCTGATGCGGCGTACCAACAGTTAATAAGTGCTTAATGCGCTTATCAGGATCCAGGAAACGAATCAAATAGCGCGCATCGAGCCCCCCCATACTATGTGCAAATAATGAAAAGGCAGGGTTATTACTTTGTAATAGCTGATGAGCTAGGGCTTCCGCACGTTCTGCTATGGTGCCAGCCGCAGGTACCTCAGGCATCAGACAACGCACGCCTACCCGATCCAGCGCTTGTGAAATCCCCCGAAAATATCGGATAGGTCCACGCTGCACAAACCCAAGATAACCGTGCAACAGAACAGGTACAGGAGGAGGAGTCATAGACCAATCATTGACTAAAATGGCGCCTGCCATTTATATATAAAACCGCTCGAACTCGGCAAGCTAAAACCGTCAAATTTTCCATCCTGGGTGCTGATAGCAGTGGCGTCTTGTACTGAATTTGTGCCGTTAGGAGAAATATCGTTGACGATGTTGTTATCAGCCAGTTTAACCCACGTACCAGGTATTCCAAAATCCACATTTACTTGAACATCATGATTTTCAAAGCTCAACATTATCAGCATTGTTTCATAAAAATTGTTGTTGGGCTTAGCCCGCCAAGCAATCACTTTTCTTTCGCCCCCATATACATGACTCATCCACGGTGCCAGAACCCATTGAAATTGTCCGTTGGCAGCGGGATCATAACCCGACAGTTGCAACCCTGTATAACGTTTACGTAAATGGATCAAACGCGATGCCCACTGGTAAAAATCCTGCTCATCTAAATTGTGCGGCCAACTTACAGTAACCATATTACGCGGCCGATCCACGTTAAACTCTTGCCCCATATAAATCATGGGCACACCCAGCGCTACCAGAGTAGACATAAAACCTAAACGTCCTTTACTGTCCTTTGCACTCGGATTTCGCAAGGCTGGATTAGAACCCACCTCAAAGGGCACGCTATTTTCATCGTGACTTTCGCAATAGTTCACCACGTTATTTGTGTGGCTAGCAAAACGATTTTTACTAAAATAAAACATGTCACCCAGATCGTCTGTATCATGTTTCCATTGATGTTCAAAGGTCCCTTCACGCAGCAACGCCTTGCATTTATCATGGAACTGATTACACCATTGCGCAAAACCGTCAAAACCATTACGGTTCAGATCACGCTGATTTGGCAGATTCTCTGCTATAAGAATCACGTCAGATTTAAAACCCTGCAACTCAATTGCCAGCCGCTGTAGAAAACCGTGATCCATATAGTACTCATGGGTTGCATCCAAGCGAAAACCATCTATATGGTATTCCGCTATAAATAACTTACAGGCATCGATCAGCATATTCTGCACATCTTGTTTTTCTGTTGCAATCCGGTTACCCCAAGGTGTTGAACCATTGAAATACAAGCCACCATCGCCTTGCGTCGCTTCATTCGGATGCTCTAGAATTGCTTGCCACATGGGATTAAAGCTGTTATCCGTATGATTAAATACCTGATCCAGAATCACCGCCAGACCATGTTGATGTGCTTTGTTGACCAGCTTTCGTAAATCATCCGGCGCGCCAAAATCGCGCTCCACCGTGCAAAATAGTGAAGGATTGTAGCCCAAGGTAGTGGGGCCTTGAATACTCGGAAACTCAGACAATGGCATAAGCGACAAAGCAGTCACACCGAGTTTATCAAAATACCCATTTTCTATACGATCCGTGATGCCAACGAATTTACCGTGATGTGAGTCAGGAATATCAGGGTCACCATCTGTAAAACCATGGACGCTTAATTCATACAATATTAATTGACTCGGATCCGGTGTTTTCCACTTTAGGTCACTCCAGATAAAATTAGATGGGTCACAAACTACAGCATTGTTGGTAGTAAAGTCGTCATTAAGCCGTCTCGCGTAAGGATCGGTCAAATAACGTTGGGTTCTGTTTTTATGATCATAGGGCACCCCTCCAAATACACAAAACTTGTACTCATCTCCTGACGCCGCTTTGTTAGTAACCACCAGCCATATATTTGGCAACCCAAAATACCCATTATATAAACTCATCTCAATGAATTTATAAGGTTCTTCATTGTTACTCCCAGGGTGCTGCCAATCGTTAAAACCACCCATAAGATAGACTCTGGCGGCATTGGGGTGATAACAACCAAACAAGACACGATTATCAGCTAAAACAGTGGCGCCCAACCCAGATAGGCCTCCTGTACCGCTGATATAGATACCCGATTTATAATCCAGCTGATCCAAAAATTGTGTGGCGCTCTGGTTTTCTGGAACCTTTGGGTACCGATCGTAAACAAAGGCTTTATCACCTTTACACCATATTTCATTTGGCAAGATCACTCCTTCCGTCTGTTTTTGCGCACGAAAAGTACGATTAAGACTGTCATCTTCCCAAGTTCCAAGGGTGCCCGAACCCTGTTTGAACTTAAAACGAAAGCGCGCTTGTCGTACGTTAACCTGGTAAACCAAACCAAAACTGTCACATTCCGTTGGCGCAACATCTTCATTAATCGCTGAACCATCATACCAAACCCAAAGATAGGGCTCATTTAACGCTAATGCATTATCAAAGTGAATGGTCATAGACATAAGTATTTTCATTGCCTCCCTGAAAACAGGTTGCAAAAGATAGCGCACTAACTATGTATACACTATCAAAAAACAACTTCTCAAATATCAGTAAGAAGTTTCTTTTGAGAAATCTTCCCAAATATAACGTGGATGAATGGATGGGTCAGTCGGAATGAGAAATATAACGATATCCAGCGCACCAATCACGGCACGACCAAACCATGT
Organism: uncultured Nitrosomonas sp.; assembly: GCA_963975255.1. Lineage (GTDB taxonomy): Bacteria > Pseudomonadota > Gammaproteobacteria > Burkholderiales > Nitrosomonadaceae > Nitrosomonas. The sequence goes on from CAXBGL010000132.1 coordinate 4,752, forward strand.
GCATAATACCCGTTGCCAATCCCACGGTCATGCCATAGGGCAAATCTTGGTGATGCGTGGTTAAAATCATATTTTTGGGCAGTTCCACAGACCCTGTGGCCACATTGGCGATACCACTGACGAATTTCTCACCAGCATTGGTACTATAACTATCAGCCGCTGCTGTATGCAGTAAAAAAAAGTATAGCACGGACAATACTAGGAATAATTTAACAATTTTTCTCATCAAGCACCTCATTAATTAACCGTAATAAGATTGATATTTCACCTGACCTAAATACTAAGAAAGACTTTATACTTAGTTAAAAGTGTACGCGTTCAAGCTTAATCTGACAATTATGCTTACTGACAGCATTAAATATGTAACATCCCAACTAGAAAATTCACAGATCTTTTCTTTACAGGACGGCTCCATGTATTTGACAACTTTTCATACTTTCAGTACATTTTCCACTTACGAGACAGGTTGTTTTTTCTCCCTCCCATTAAATGCGGGTAGTTAACCAATCTGGTTAGTTGTTGTCATATCTCAGCGTCTTCAAGCTGGAGCCAAAAAGCCTTAATGATGCCCGAAACCCTTATAACCCATCAAAACGATCATAATCAGGTTGCCATTATTTTTGTACATGGTTTTGGGGGAGATCCATGTAAAACCTGGGACCAGTTCCCCACATTTCTCTTACAGAATCAACATATCCACAATTGGGACATTTACAGCCTGGGTTTTACATGTGGCATAGGGTCTGATCCGATTGACATTTGGAGAGCCCATCCCAGTATGGCAACCACTGCCAAAACCCTGATTACTTATTGCCAAACCCAACTAAAGCATTACCAAAGCCTCCCATTTGTTCCACTAATGGCTATTTTTGGTAGGAACCCCTCATGAAAAAAACCTTGTGTTTCGTCCTCATGCCATTTGGCAAAAAACCCAATGCATCGGGTTCGCTGGTGGATTTTGATGCAGTGTATCAGGAGCTCATTCGTCCTTCTATTGAACAAGCAGGGTTAGAAGCATTACGCGCAGATGAGGAAATGACGGGCGGCATCATTCACAAACCCATGTTTGAACGCCTGATCTTGTGCGAATACGCTGTGGCTGATCTGACCACAGCGAATGCAAATGTATTTTATGAATTAGGCATTCGCCATGCGGTGCGAGAATGGAGTACAGTAACGATCTTCGCAGAAGGTGGCGGTCAATTACCATTCGATGTGGTGCCACTACGCGCTGTTCCCTATCAGCTCACCGCTCAGGGCAAACCTGCTGAAATACCCAGCACATGCAGTATCATCACAAATCGGCTACGCGATGCACAACAAGCAAAAAGTGACAGCCCTATTTATCAGCTGGTTGAAGGATTTCCAGAAGTTGATCATACTAAAACAGATGTATTCCGTGATCGCGTGCAGTATTCCAACGCGGTTAAAATACAATTACGCGAGGCCAGACAAACAGGACTTGATGCGCTAAAAGCTATTGAACATAAACTTCAACCCATTGCATCCTGTGAATCTGGGGTAGTGATTGATCTCTTTCTTTCCTACCGTGCAGTAAAAGGTTGGCAAGCAATGATTGAGCTGGTGTCTGTGATGGCTCCACCTCTGGTGAATACTGTCCTAGTGCAGGAACAACTGGGTTTAGCCTTGAATCGACAAGGACAATGGGAGCAGGCGGAACATGTATTAAAAGCGCTCATCCAGCGGCGTGGCCCCAGTAGCGAGACCTACGGTATTCTGGGTCGCGTCTATAAAGATCGCTGGGAAGCCGCACTTAAAGCAAATGAAATTTTTCAGGCGCATGGTTTCTTGCAACAAGCCATTGATACCTACATCAAAGGGTTTGAAGCAGACTGGCGAGATGCCTACCCAGGGATTAATGCCGTCACCTTGATGGAACTCAAAGAACCACCTGACCCAAGACGTGAGCAATTAATTCCCGTGGTTGCTTACGCAGTCGAACGTCGCATTGCAGGCGGAGAACCCGACTATTGGGATCACGCCACGCGTTTAGAACTGGCTGTCTTAGGCATGAATGAACAACAAGCCATGAATGCCACCAGTGCAGCCCTTACCGTGCTGCGTGAACCCTGGGAAGCAGAAACCACTGCCCGTAATCTTCGGCTCATCCAAACAGCCCGTCAAAAAAGAAATAAACCGATACCATGGGCTGATGCAATCCTTAAAGAAATTGATCGGAAAGCTAAATCCTAGCATGCAGACTTCTAATTTATGACATTGGAATTTACAACGTTGAAAAATCGCCGGCATAGCGCAAAATCCATTCCCTGGCCGCTTCATCCGCACTTAATTGGCGACCTTCCTTACGTTCTATTTCCTTGCGATAATGTTCGATATGACAGATTTGTTCAATCATACGTAAGCGAAAGACTTGAGTGCTGTCAAACTCAAGACCAATTTCATAGCCATTATTAGACTTTTCGCACCATACTACGGAGCCAATCAGTATATGGGCCTGTCGCGTAATT
>CAXBGL010000133.1:0-7211 GCA_963975255.1 uncultured Nitrosomonas sp.
AATGCTAACAATTGCCAGATGGACTTGGTGTGAAAGTTAACGGGACAGTAGTGAATTAGCATACAGTTTTAGCATACAGTTAAAAAATCAAATAAATCTTTGCTGTGATATTTTTTATCAAATATGATGGTGTGTAATATCAAGCCTAACCTGTCGGAGTGCAAGCTATATATAAAAACTACTCTTTTGGTAACCCCTGGGTTTTTTTATGGCTGTATAAAGTGCGATAATGTAGCTTTGTTCGTTATGAATTGCTTAATCCATGTACAAGACTATTGAAGATTTCGTCGGGAACACGCCTTTAGTAAGACTCAAACATTTGCCTGGAAGAACCAGTAATATCATTCTTGCCAAACTGGAAGGCAATAACCCAGCTGGGTCAGTCAAAGATCGTCCTGCGTTATCCATGGTTTTGCAGGCACAGCGGCGTGGAGACATTAAGCCTGGCGATACGTTAATTGAGGCGACTAGCGGCAATACTGGCATTGCCTTGGCGATGGTTGCGGCAATGACGGGGTATCACATGATATTGATTATGCCGGAGAATCTGAGTATTGAACGACGACAATCCATGCGTGCATATGGTGCAGAAATCGTATTGGTTTCAAAAGAAGGGGGTATGGAGCAAGCGCGGGATACTGCTGAGCAGATGCGTGACGAAGGGAAAGGCATTATTCTTGATCAATTTGCTAACCCGGATAACCCCTTAGCTCACTATGAAGGGACTGCACCGGAGATCTGGCGTGACACAGATGGAAAAATAACGCATTTTGTAAGTAGTATGGGAACCACGGGTACTATCATGGGTTGTTCCAGGTATCTTAAAGAAAAACATCTATCCATTAAGATTATTGGTGTGCAGCCAAAGGAGGGTGCACAAATTCCAGGGATCCGTAAATGGCCTGAGGCTTATCTGCCAAAGATTTATAATGTCAAACACATAGATCAAATTATGCTAGTTTCTCAGGCTGAATCTGAAGACTTGACTCGGCGACTAGCGAGTGAAGAAGGAATTTTTTCTGGTATTTCATCGGGCGGGGCACTGGCAGCAGCGCTTCAGGTTTCTGCTGAAGTTGAAAATGCTGTGATTGTATTTATCGTGTGTGATCGTGGCGATCGTTATTTGTCTACGGGTGTTTTTCCTGCCTAAATATAAGAAAAATATGTAAGATAAAGTAGAGATGCGCCTATCTCATCTCATTTGTTTCTCTTGAGCTGAGTCAGGTATTTCATTAGGTACGTGATGCGAAACCCGTTTATTGGAATATTATTAGCGGTATGGGCGCTTGGTTTTTCCGCTTATGCTGCCTATCCTAAACTGAAGCTTTCGTTTGCTGATATTCATAGTCCGGTATTTAATGCGAAAGCGATTCAAGTCAGTCTTGATGGTCAGCAACCATCTCGGCTGGAAGTACGGATGGGCGAGATTGTGATACAGGGAAGAGCCTGGCGTAATTTGCATTTATCCTGCATTCAATTTCAATTGACGGACAGTCTGATCCACTGCGCTAGTGGAAGACTGCTACTTTCCAACACAACATCATTACCTATTTCTTTTCGTTATGTTCCACACAAGAAAATTCTACAAGTAGATATCAGACCTGTTGCTAACGAAAAATGGCAATTCTCCATGCATTGGAATGAAGATATTTGGCATAGTTTATTAACCATCACCAATGGTCAGGTCGCTCATGTTGCTAACTGGTTGTCAGATAATGAAATAATGCCCGTTCCTAGTAAGGGAGTAATGAATGGTGTGGCAAAGCTAAGGGGAAATGGAACTGGGTTAATAGAGGTTTCTGCAGATTTATTGGTGGATAAATTGGCATTCAGTGATCGCTCTGGTTTACATGCTGGTGAGGACATTAATGTAACGATCCATGGAAATGCAACCCGGCTGTCTCGTCGCAAGCAATGGCTATGGAAAGGTGAAATCAATTGGCAGCATGGAGCAGTATTTTGGCAACCGATTTATTTTAAAGGTAAGAATCACCGTCTGAGTTTGAATGGTACTGTTAATGAAAAAAACATCCGCTTGTTGAAGGGGAATCTGCTGCTTGCAGATATCGGTCAATTTGATTTTTCAGGTTTGATGGAGAAATCTGGCTACATACCGCATAATTTTAAATTACACGCTAAAAATCTGGAATTATCTGTTTTGTTCGACCAGATAATTAAGCCTTTTTTGGGGGAGACGTCCTTTGCTGAAATAAAGGTAACAGGGCAGGGTGGTGTTGCATGGAGTTATCAAAATGGTGTCAATAAATCATTCAAGCTTGATCTGAGTGACGCCACAGTAATCGATGACCGAGAACGTTTCTCATTTCACAGAATAAATGCCCATATTCCGTGGAAAATGGACAGTGCAACCATAGCGGATGTGAGTATTCTGAGTGGTCAAGTATTGCGCATACCATTAGGTAAAATGCGCGTGCCATTGGAAATTAATGATTCTACTTTAAAAGTACCCCAGCTGGTCTTGCCTTTATTGGACGGCGCATTAAAGATAGAAGATTTCAGTGCGTCACGCCAGGATGACCACTGGCGGTGGCAATTTAGTGGTGAGATATTGCCTCTGTCCATGGATAAACTCACTGAGGCAGTACAAATACAGCAAATGCATGGTACGTTATCAGGCATAGTTCCAAAGGTAAGCTATGATGGGACGAGCGTCACAGTTGATGGTTCGTTATTATTCAACGTTTTTGATGGAACGGTAGTGGCAAAAGAACTGACATTACTTAACCCTTTGGGGCTTGTCCCCTACCTGAATGCGGATTTAGAAATGCGGAATTTAGATCTTGATTTGCTGACACGCACATTCTCATTTGGCAGAGTGCAAGGGCGTATTGATATGGATGTACTTCATCTTGAACTTGCCAACTGGAGCCCGATAAAATTTGATGCCCGTTTGCAGAGTAGCCCGGGTAGCTATCCACGCCGCATCAGTCAGGCGGCAATAGAGAATATTTCCGCGCTGGGAGGAGCCAGTGCATCCGCTGCAATTCAGCGTAGTTTTCTACGTTTCTTTGAAGAATTTGGTTATTCAAAGATTGGATGGCGTTGTTCATTACGTAAGAATGTTTGTCGGATGGGAGGCATTGAACCAAAATCTCAAGGTTATGTGCTTGTCAAAGGTGGCGGTGTGCCTGCTATTACAGTGATGGGCTATAATCGTGATGTTGGTTGGCAAGAATTGATTAATCGCTTGAAGCGGATTACTCAGGGAGGCGAACCCATTATTCAGTAAGGAATAAGATGAAAAATAATTTTTTCTATATCAGTTTGTTGACATTAATGAGCTTTCTTTTGTCGGCATGCGTCACTATTAATATTTATTTTCCTGCTGCTGCTGCAGAAAAGGCGGCAGATAAAATTATTGAGGAGGTTTGGCAGCTAGAGGATTCCGAAGAAACTGAGCGGAAGACAGAATAATTCGTTTTGAATAGGTATTAGATGGTCGTTTCATTGAGGTGATAACAATGAGTAATGCAATTTTTCGTTTGATATTGTTAGTGGTATTGTTTGGGTTGTCGTTTGCAAGTTATGCGGCAGCCAATATTGAGGTGGATACCCCGACGGTTGCAAGTATTAAACACAGTATGCAGAGTCGTCACGCACAATTAGAACCCCACTACTCCGGTGGTGCAGTGGGGTTTACTCGAGATGGTTTGATTGCAATGCGTGATGCCAATGCAGTACCACTGGCATCAAGAGGATCGGTGAATGCGCTAATTTCAGCAGAAAATATGGACAGAAATGCGTTATATCGTGAAATTGCGCGGGCTAACAATCATCCAGAGTGGGAGGCAGATATTCGTGCTACCTTTAGCCAACGTTGGATAAAGTTAGCTAAATCAGGATGGTGGTATCAAGTTTCCGGTGGCTCTTGGGCTCAAAAATGAGGCTTGTTTGCATGTTGCTAAAAGTGAATATGCCGCTATGTGTTAATAAGACTGTTTTTCATGATATGCTTTGAACTATATCGAGGATACAATAGTCTTATTATTGAGTTTTTGTAGAAGATAGAAGATTTGGAGTTTAATTTTAAATTGGAGGCTGTGTCATAATGAATCAAAACTTCTCAACGGTTGCTCAACGGTCGCCATCTGCTTTAGCGACAAATAAAGTGTTGCGTAATACATACATGCTTCTTTCTATGACTTTGCTGTTCAGTGGTCTTACTGCAGCGATTTCAATGTTTATGAACATGCCACCGATGACTTATCTAATATCGGTTATTGGCGGAATGGTAATTGCCATGTTTGTATTACCTCGTTTTGCTAACTCTCCAGCGGGGATAGCAATTGTTTTCCTAATTACCGGCATGCTGGGATTTGGACTTGGCCCAATATTGAGTCTGTACGCTTCCTTGCCTAATGGCGGAAATATCATCACGCTGTCGCTAGGTGGTACGGGTGTCATATTCTTGGGTTTATCTGGCTATGTACTGACTACACGTAAAGACTTTAGCTTTTTAGGTGGCTTTTTGATGGTAGGTTTCCTATTGGTGTTGCTTGCTGCAGTTGCAAACATATTCCTGGCCATACCTGCCCTGTCATTGATGATTTCTGCAGTTGTTATCATGATTATGAGTGGTTTTATTCTACACGATACCAGTCGCATTATTCAGGGTGGTGAAACCAACTACGTGATGGCAACCATTGGGTTGTATATGACAATCTTCAACATCTTTATTAGCTTGCTACAGATCTTGGGTATTATGGGTGGTGATGATTAATTCTCATATGCTTTGATAATTCTTAAAAACCCCGGTTTAGCCGGGGTTTTTGTTTTGGATAGATAGGAGCAATAAAAGGTTTTTAGATTATGGACTGGATGAAAATTGTTTCTGCAATAGCGCTGGTAATGTTCATTGTATTCTTGTTTCCAAGAGCACGGGACATGATGAAAAATAGTCCTAAAGGCTCATCATCAGATTGGATGGGTTTTGCCATTCCCATTGTTATCATTGTTTTATTTATTATGCTGTTAGTGAAATTGGTCTAATTATTTTGTATATAGTTTTGCTTCGACTCGCATTCGACCGGGTTGCCACTACTTTCTACTTTTACTGTTTTGCTGCACAATAGCCTGAAAATTAGGTGGTATTTGGAAAATAATTTAAAAAACCATACATGGACGCCTACGTTATGCCAAGCATTAAGTCGATAATTTTGAGAAGGTGAAGATTGCAGCCATACATCCAGACTTTGTATAAGGCTATTGTCTTTGTCCCTGATGGAATACGCTGACTGGAACTCTATCAGCAAAACGCACTTGATGTGCTTAGTTTTTATCGAGTTTCCCCAGTCACGGTCTAACCAGTCTCGCCATCATGTCATGATTGCCTGCGCAATCAGTGGAAATTTCTCTCCGTAAACTTTTTCTCGATATAACATTATCAGAGACTTTTGCACGGTAAGCGTCCGAATCATCCGGGTATAATGGTATAATACTGTTTTTAATCAATGTGTTGATTTATACGGATATGAGTTTTTCAGACTACTATGTGACCCATCGTACCCGTAAAGGCAACTTTCTACTTCAGATTAATGAATTGATAGATTGGGGACCCATCGAACAAGCGATTAGACAACATTATGCACCGGTATCCGATGTGATAGGGCGTCCTGCCTATCCTGGTCTGCTTCTATTTAAGATGTTACTGGCTGGTATCTGGTATGGTGGTCTAAGCGATGAATCGGTAGAAGACATGGCTAATGCGAATCTCCATGTTTTGCGTTTTTTAGGTCTGTGTTTGGAAGATGATATTCCTGATCACTCGGTGCTGTCACGTTTCAGAACCCGGTTGACGAAAGCAGGGGCGGATGGTTTATTGAAACAAATCAATCAGCAAATTCACCAGCACAATGTCACGGTTACTTCAGGCTATCATATTGATGCGAGCATTACGCACAGTCCACGCAAACCCAGGGGCAAGCCGACCTATGAAGTCGTCAATGACCGGTAAGAGCGGGACGATGAAGCTGCGGCACAAGCGAATATGCATGTTATTGAAGTTACTCAATCAGGTGTGGATACGGATGCCCGTTGGGTCAAAAAAGGCGGTCAGTCTGTGTTTGGCTATAAACAGCACACATTGGTTGATGACAATGGTCTAGTCGTGACAATAGATACGACTGCGGCCAATCAGCATGACAGTCAGTCGATGTTGGGTGTGCTTAATAAAACACAGATCAAGGTAGGCTCTCGACTACATGGTGACAAAGCTTATTGTAGTCGCAAACACCGTGAGGCTTTAAAAGCATGTGGCATTAAGAACGGTATTCAGGATAAAGCCGTAGAGAATAAACCGTTGACCTAGCGGCAATATCAACGTAATCGTCTTATTACCCAATCCCGTTATGTCGTGGAACGCACCTTTGGCAGTCAGGCACGTTGGTTCAATAGCAAAATCCTTCGTTACGTGGGCCTGGCTAAAGCACATGCTTGGCATAGCCTGCTTGCTATGGCATATAACCTGAAAAGGTTGCCTCAACTTTATGCGCTAAGTCTAGTAACACAGGATAAATGCGTATTTTAAATGGAAAATAACCATAATAGAGTGTTGATTATGCGATTTTAGGGCTTGAAATAGCCAGAACCATCAAAAAAATCGTTCTTTTGAGAAGCAAGTCCTAAAATTTACCAGTTTTGCAAAGGTCTCGTTTTAATAAACGACACTTGGTTCCGGGTAAACCGTTTTCGGCATCTTCCAGAATGTCTGGCATACGCTTGCCGATTGAATGGATGCCCTGCGGAGGGTAATCCCGAATTCAAAGAGTAATCCACGTATTTGGTTTGCCTGTGCGGTTCTAGATTTAATGTAACCCCGTCGCACGGTGTATCGACAGAATCGCTTGTTGTTCAACGTTCTTGATCGCTACAAATCGCTTCAGCGCCCCATGTCATGCTTGTTAGTCTTTACGTAGGATTTGACGAATTAAGGCAACATGAGCTTGACGGTATGACCAATTCTCCTAGTCTCCTCGCCCAGTGATGTGAACTGCCACATGCTTCCATGCCAATTAGGCAGGGCTCAATGTGGGCTTTATGCACCACTACTTAGGCACGTTGATGTCGTTTAGGTAGTGGGCGTCCATTCCATTAGTAAGAAAATTTTGGATGCTGTGTTTGCACCTAGCGAGTTAAATTTGGGTCTGTCTCGAAATAGGGCGATATCAAGGTGCGCAGCACATCAATTTGAT
>CAXBGL010000134.1:0-7204 GCA_963975255.1 uncultured Nitrosomonas sp.
CAAATTGATGTGCTGCGCACCTTGATATCGCCCTATTTCGAGACAGACCCTGCATCTGCGTATTGTGCGCATCGTCTGCGCCAGTTTACGCGCAGTACATGAGTTATTTTGGGGATTGTTACTGATACAGCTATTAGGTTTACAACCTCTAGCTGGGGTACTTGCAATTGCCCTGCCCTATACGGGAATACTTGCAAAAATATATGCTGAAATTAGACAAGAGGCTCAGCAGCGCCATAAACTTCAACTTCCGGTCAACAGCTCTGAATGCAGTCGTTTTTTCTATGGTGATTGGCCTCACATTAAAACTGATTTTATTCACTACACCTTATATCGACTTGAATGTGGTTTACGTAGCGGCACGATATTGGGTTTTATTGGCCTACCTACCCTGGGTTTCCAGCTTGAATCTGCATTTACGCAAGGTCATTATGCCGATGTCTCAGGCTTACTATTCATTTTTTATGGCTTAGTTGCCACAATTCATTGGTGGGGGGAATTTAGATTCTGGCCAATATATTTGGGAGGCGCTCTATATTACCTTTGGCCTAAAATTATATTCAGCAGTGGCGATTTCAACTGGCTATTCCATCAACTGGTTCCAAGTTCCCTGCGTAGCATGAATGATGGCTTCAGTAATTGGTTCCACCCAATTCTTACCGAGCAACTACTGCCAGGACTATGGCACACATTCGTAACAGGACAAATTGCTTTAGTCCTGTCTGCAGGACTTGCGTTATTGTTATACCCTCTAGTGTCCACTCACTTTGGCAATTTCGCGACACGCTGGATGGGGCATATATCACTAGTAATCATGCGTTCAACACCTGAATTGATACTGGGTTTTGCTTTTCTCTTGTTATGGGGACCCTCATTACTTCCGGCTATTATTGCACTGGCCATTCATAATGGGGCAATTATTGGTCATTTAGCAGGTCGTTTCAGTAATAGTATCCAATTACGGCCTGACACATCCAAAGGCATCAATTGTTACAGTTATGAAGTCACACCCCGTTTATTCAATCAATTTCTTGTGTTTACGTTTTATCGCTGGGAAGTAATTATGCGCGAAAGTGCATTGTTGGGAATTCTAGGTTTACATACTCTGGGGTTTTTTGTTGACAGCGCGGTTGAAAGCTTTCGTTTAGATGTAGCGCTGATACTCATCGCAACGAGTGCAGTACTTAACATTGGCGTTGATGGTGCTGGAAGAATGTTACGACAATACTTACACCTACCCAGACACCGTATTATCGAATAGTTATCCAATTACGCCTGTATTACTGAACTGCTGTGCCCAATCCGTCACCTCTGCATAGCTACCCTTAAATATAACCAATTCTTGATTTTTTTTAATTTGGTATTCGTACATAGGATCATAGTATTCAGTTAATAGTGCCGTTATCCAAGCTTCATGGCCGCAGGTACTGCCTGTGCTCTGCTGAGCCTGTAAAGCTTGTGTCAACAAGACAGCAAGATGATTACAACGCATCAAACCCAAACGCTTTTGAATTCGACGTAAACTCTCATTCAGATAATTACTTAAACTTTCAAAACCACACACCGCATCACCCGTTTCAAATTCAGCCAGCATATCAATAACATACTCTTGTAAAACTCGCCGCACTCGGAATTCTAATGGCATCTCTACCAGCGCTAGTGGCGAACGCTGCATGGTACTAAAAAATGTTAGTGGCATCCCTATCGAACCAATACTTCTGCCCTCATCCTCAACAAAAAGTACTTTTTCATTTGATATATTGTACGTGGCGCGCAGCAAATCAATTGCCAAAGCGTGCTCAAAATTAGATTGCGTGGGTTGATGACTCACCCTACGCCCAAAACTAGAACCGCGATGATTGGCATGTTTCTCCAGATCGACACTATTCTCAATCTGATTAATTAAAGGCGTTTTAGCAACTCCGGTTTTACCGCCTATTCTAATCATTGAGATATGGCTCGCCACTTCATCAATCACATCAACTAATGATTGCCTGAGTGCCTTATACCCACCCTCGATTAGTGGAACATCGACACCCATATCAAGTATCCATTGACGCGCCAAATTTGACCGCATTCCGCCACGCCAACAATATAAATGCAAATTAGGATATTTCACGGCAATCTCACACCAACTTTGAATGCGAGCAGCTTTCAGCGTGCCACAAACTAACTCATGACCTAACTTAATAGCCGCTTCCTGCCCCAGTTGTTTATAACAAGTGCCGACTAAATGCCGTTCTTTGTCATTCAGAATGGGAAGATTGGTTGATTGTGGAAAGCTACCTTTAGCAAATTCACTCTCTGCGCGTACATCCAAAAAGGAGGTGTTCTGTAAAAATAAGTTACGGAAATGCTTAGCAGTCACCAAATAGTCTGGCATCACTATAAAACCTCTTGCAATAAGCGTAATGACTACTCAATAAATTTAAGTGCATTAGAAAATTCTTATGAATCAGAAAGATAACCTATCAATTTTATTTTTGCATTAAGAACTTTAGATTTAATATCAATGAGTAACCAAGAAAAACTTGAATAAAAATACCTCGCCCAAACTATTATCCGTTACAATTTAAGGGATGTTTAAAACAGACATAAAATGATTGTTGTTTTGCTACAACACCGATCTAATATTGCCTTGACAGGGAAATACACCTTATATAAGCTGCGTTGTAGTCAAATATGACACACTTGTATTTTTTAAGCAACGTCAGCGGTCAGCGCTTGAATGAAAATTTTCCAGCCAGAAAAACATAAGTTGATAAGGATTAATATCCAAAGCTGGCGCGCTCAACCAGAATCCCTTGCTTTAAAAAGCAAGATGACAAGCACCATTACTTCGAGGGGAAGATCTTGAGTTCGACAATAACCAAGTTGAACGCTGCGCTAACGCAAGCGTTTGATTTCCAACCTTCAAGCGAATCACAAATAATACCAACACCGACAAACAATGCACTGGCTCAGCGATTAGCAGATTTTGATACCTTAACTGAGGCACTGGAATATGCAGCAGAAGGCACAACGGGATTCAATTTTTATGATGCCAAGGGTAGTTTACGCTCAGTTCTTGCTTACCAGACCTTAAGGCAGAATGCACGCACATTAGCGCAGCGCTTATCTGGCCTTGACTTGGTTCATGGTGATCGAGTAGCAATTATTGCTGACACATCACCTGAATTCGTCGAGTTGTTTTTTGCATGTCGCTACGCAGGTTTAATTCCTTTTGCAATGCCTGTTCCAGTTAATCTTGGCAGTCATGCAATTTATGTCCAACAACTACGAGGAATGCTTGAAAGCAGTCAAGCGAGCATTGCACTTGCTAACGTTGATTATATTAGTTTCCTTGAAGAATCCGCAGAAGGGATTACAAATTTACAATGGGTTGGCACACCCGGACAACTTGAAAAACTCCCAGCAATTGACATAGAGATAAAGCCAAATGACCCAGAAGAAACTGCCTATATACAGTTTACTTCTGGTAGCACCCGTACCCCGCGCGGCGTAGTGATTACTGAGCGCGCATTAATGTGCAATCTTCAAGGCATTGTACGCAATGGTTTAGAAGTTAAACCAGGAGATCGCAGTGCTTCATGGCTACCTTTCTACCATGACATGGGATTGGTAGGTTTAGTGTTAGCGCCTATGGTTTCGCAGCTCTCGGTAGACTATCTCGCAACGCGTGATTTTGCAATCCGTCCCTTACAATGGTTACGCTTGATTAGCCGCAATCGCTGCACAATTGCATTCAGTCAACCATTTGGTTTGAAACTTTGCACATTACGTGTACGAGAATCTGACTTGAAAGATCTTGACCTCAGTTGCTGGCGTGCGGCGGGTATTGGAGCGGAAATGATCCGCCATGATACTTTGAGGAAATTTGCTGAAAAATTTGCAACTGCTGGTTTTGATGCACGAGCTTTCTTGCCATGCTACGGACTTGCTGAATCAACGCTTGCCGTTACTTTTTCTAAGATCAATCAAGGCTTACAAAGTATTAAGGTTGATAGCAAAACACTCATCGACAAGAGAACAGCTGTCAGAGTACAAGCTGAAGGTAGGAAATATAATGAGTTTGTAAATTGTGGTCGCTCATTACCAGGGCATACCGTCAAGATTGTTGATGAGGATGGACAAGAATTATCTGACAAAATGGTTGGCAGTGTTTTAGTACATGGAAATAGTGTAATGACAGGTTACTTTAATAACCCGGAAGAAACACAGCGTGCATTAAAGCCTGGAAATTGGCTGGATACGGGTGACATTGGTTTTCTTTTTGAGGGCGATCTCTACATTACGGGACGTCGCACAGATGTCATTATTGTGAATGGTCGTAATATTCGTGCCCAAGATATAGAGGAATTAGCCGAACTACAACCAGAAATAAGGTCTCGCGAAGCTTCTGCTTTTGGCATTGCTGATACAGATGGTGCCACGACAATTGTGTTGGTCATTGAGTGCCGATTGACATCTATCATGGAACGACAATCCCTGACGAATCGTTTACAACAACTTGTATACATGGCATTTGGCGTAAATTGCTTAGTTGAATTGGTACCCCCACACACTTTGCCACGTACTTCATCTGGAAAATTATCACGTTTTGCTGCACGTCAAGGCTATCTCCAACGTACGAATTTAACTGATCAATTAACTGCAGCAGAGTCTGGAGACAGATAGTTAGATATGCCAAAATCGGTAGCGGTGACGGGTGCTACCGGTTTCATTGGTCATGTAATTTTGTGCAAGCTTGTTGAGAATGGCTGGACAATCCGTGCTCTAACTCGTTGTCCCCGCATTAACAATGAATCCATTCAATGGATTCAAGGGGACTTGGATGACTTAAACGCATTACATGAGCTGGTTAAAAACGTTTCCGCTGTTGTACACTGTGCAGGTGTAGTCAAAGGAAGGACGCTCGACGAATTTGTACATACCAACGTTGAGGGCACTAAAAACCTTGTGCTTGCTATTACCGAACAAAAACTAAAACCGCGATTTCTTCTTATTTCATCACTTGCAGCGCGTCAACCAGAACTATCTTGGTATGCAAAAAGTAAGTTTATGGCTGAACAGTATTTAGCAACTCATTATGACGATACGCTGCATGCTGCTTTCCGACCCACTGCTGTTTATGGGCCAGGTGACCAAGAACTGAAACCAATTTTCCAAGCAACTCGACGGGGAATACTTCCTGTTGTTGGAAATCTAACCAATCGATTTGGTCTTTTGCACGTCAATGACTTGGTTGCAGCCATCCTACAATGGCTATCCACAGCGATCCCCGTTACAGGAACTTTTGAGCTTGATGACGGCACTTCCGGAGGCTACAGCTATCATTCATTGGCTGCCATAGCACAGGAAGTATGGGGACATCCTGTCCACTGTATTACAATACCAATTTTTCTTATCAAGTGCATTGCAACTTTAAACTTGCGGTTAGCACAACTTTTTCATTATGCGCCTATGCTGACGCCTGAAAAAATAAAAGAATTACAACACAAAGACTGGGTATGTGATAATACGCCTTTAATTCGTGCACTCCCTTCCTGGCGCCCCAGTATTCGTTTGCATGATTCACTATCTCAAGTAATCTGACTCTTATATCAACTTTATTTAGAAATGACCTATGGCGGAATGTAATTACGATGAGATCGTTCAACTACTTTGCGATCGTCTTAAAAAATTAACTAATGCCGATACGTTAATTACACTGGATACTAACCTGATTGGCCAACTAGCTATTGACTCTATCAAGTTATTAAATTTGATTATGGAAATAGAAGATACCTTTGATATTTCTGTACCCATTAATGTCCTTGCTGACGTTCACACCGTTCGTGATCTTGCAGACCTCATACACAAAATTAAATCCGCAATATAAATGAATCTACTTAAGAAACTTGATGCCGCTGCCGCTGCCAGGATTGCACTTTTACCAACTGGACTCGGTGCTTTTGGTATACCTATAGAAGAAGTTTATTCGGCAACAGAGGCAAGAATAGGTGGCCGTCGCGTTCTGCTTTTAGGTACCAATAACTATCTGGGACTCACTTTTGCACCAGAATGCTTGAAGGCAGCACATGAGGCCATAGACAAAGAAGGAACGGGAACCACTGGCTCGCGCATGGCAAATGGTAGCTACTATGGACATCGCGCACTGGAACAAGAATTTGCTGATTTTTATCAATGCCGTGCCAGCATGGTCTTCACAACAGGATACCAAGCAAATCTGGGCACCATATCTGCATTAGTTGGCCCTGGCGATGTGGTGCTGATTGATGGCGACTCACATGCCAGTATCTACGATGGCTGCATATTAAGCGGTGCTGATATCATTCGCTTTAAACATAATGATATGACTGACATGGAGAAACGATTACGCCGACTGGGCGATCGTGCTCACAACACACTAATCATCGTTGAAGGCATATATAGCATGCTGGGTGACCAGGCACCTTTGGCTGACATTGTTCGATTAAAAAACAAGTATCAATGCACTTTGCTTCTTGATGAAGCACATGCGCTGGGTGTGCTAGGTGAAACTGGACAGGGCCTTGTAGAAAAAACCGGGCTCATCAAAGAAGTTGACTTTATTACAGGTACATTCAGCAAAAGCCTTTGTAGCATTGGCGGATACTGCGTTAGCAATCATCCCCAACTTGATCAATTGCGCTATGTCAGTCACCCCTATATATTTACGGCATCACCTTCACCCGCTACCATTGCATCGACTCGGGCTGCACTAAAATTAGTAAAAAACGGAACCGATTTACGCAAACAATTATGGAAAAACTCACTACAACTCTATTCACACCTTGAAAAAACTGGCTATACACTTGGCCCTGAACCTGGCCCAGTTATTTCCGCAATACTCGAAAATCCACAACAAGCCCTCGCATTGTGGCAAGGCCTGTTGGAACATGACGTCTATGTAAACCTAATATTACCGCCTGCAGCACCCGAAGGAAAATCACTGGTTCGTTGCAGTGTTAATGCTGCGCATACTTATGAGCAAATGGACTATGTCGGCAACATTTTTGCTAAATTACATAGCCATATTTTTCAGTAATCTACTATTTTAAAATTCTTAGGGAATACCTGATATTCTCCGTCTATGATCGAAAAAAATCAATAAAATTCCAATCATTAAATTGGCTATGTCGCAATTAACTATTGGTTTTTGTTAACTCTCTAATTGTACTTT
>CAXBGL010000135.1:0-7202 GCA_963975255.1 uncultured Nitrosomonas sp.
CATTCTAAAGACTAATTAGATCCCCGTGGCAAGACCACGGGGAATCACAAGTTGAGTCAGATAGTATTGCCACCATTGGATGATTATGCTGATTTTGTATTTCCAAACCTGAGTAAAGTACATCGGTCCGTTTCATGACTGACGGATCCATTACATAAGATGATCCGTTAGGGGGCAACAATTCGCAGTGGCGTGGCATAACTATTGCGGCAGGTACAACTTCTACTGGTTTATTATGCGTTTTCTGCTGAACTTTATAATGATTGAAGATCGCTAATAAGATAAAGCATATAACAATCCAGACCAGTGAATCTCTGACGCGCTTTTTCCACGACCACCCGGCTGAATTACCCGTGGTTAATACCCGCCCAACACGAAGTGGCTTTTCGTCAATACGTTTCTCGTAGTCGCGCTCCTGCATACCCATTTATTTTCTTACTCTATTTGGAATTATTTAACTGATAATTCATGGGCTTATACAGTTCGATTGGAATATGATGACAAACCCATCGACCCATCTTTCAATTTATGCATAAAACGGCTATTTGTTACTTCAACTTGAGAAAACATGACTTGCAAATTTATTTAATTTTGTACGATTCAAGGATTTATAGAGTAGATCGTCTCACTACTCAAACAGCTTCAAAAAGATCAAGATGTGAACTTAGCTAAGCATCGGGATGGAAGCGAGGCAGACATAAAACAAAATAAATAAGACGAGAGAAAAGTATCAGGCCTTACTTTCCTTCTGGGCATCATTCCACGTGGTGAGAACTGTTAATTTTCTATTCTTGCCAATACTTCTCTAATCTCTTACCACCGTCTCCTGATATAAGCGACACGCCACAACCCATTTGCTCCTCGATCTGTTTCATTCAATGGGCTTTCCATCATCCTCATTTAAAAAATGACTTGGATGGTGCGTAGAGACAACGCAATCCTAGAAATCTCAAGTGATCAGTATAGTGGGGTTTTAGGCTTATACCTTTCATTTTAACGAAGAATACAATGAATTATAGTAACTCATAACATTTCCACGAGAACGGCAGCTAACTATTTGAACATGCAAATGAAGCATACTGACCTTTATCAAGAGAACCAAGTATTAAGGCTACAGCATAATATTTTGATAAACCAGGTCCGTCAGAATGAACAAAAACTTCTACGAATTCAGCAACAGGAAATTCGATTTATCAGTTCAAGTTCATTGCCGGATCTAATTTATCAAATTCTGGAAAACTATCGTCTTGAAGCCAGGCTTGATAACGTAACGATCTCATTAATTGATCCAGAGTATGAATTCCAACGTATCCTGCAAGAAGCCGGCATCAACCTGGAAAATTACCCCAATCTATTGTTTTATCAAACGAAACGTCAACTTAACAAGCTTTTTGGACTGTCCCTGCTTCCCAGATTGGGAGCTTATAATGCAAAGATTCATCAATCATTATTCCCCAAAACCCCAGAAGAAAAGGGTAGCGTTGCATTACTCCCCCTTATTCGTCATAACAATCTTATCGGGTGTTTGAATCTTAGCAGTTCCAACAAAGAACGATTTTTATACCATACTGCAACAGATTTCCTACAAAGGCTCGCTGCCATTGTTTCCATTTGTTTAGAAAATACCGTAAACCACCAACGATTAAAACATATAGGCCTGACAGACACCCTCACGGGTATCAATAATCGACGTTTCTTTAATCAACGTATCGAAGAGGAAATCTCCCGTTCCAAACGAACGTCTTTACCACTGACATTCTTATTGCTTGATATAGACTTCTTTAAACGAATAAATGATACATACGGACACCAAACAGGCGACTGTGTTCTGGTCGACATTGCCAACATCATACAATCTCAATTACGTGAATCCGATGTCTTGGCAAGATACGGCGGTGAAGAATTCTCTGTTCTACTAACCAATACTGATACGAAAGATGCGCTGGAAATTGCAGAACGAATTCGAGAATGTGTCGCATCGCACCAGTATCAATTAAATGACCAAGAACAATTAGAAGTCACGATATCTATCGGCATGGCAACATTGAATGACCACAGCAACAATATGACGAACAGTCATTCGCTGATTAAGAATGCTGATCAAGCTTTATATCAGGCAAAAGAAAACGGCAGAAATCAAACAAAATATCTTTGATTGCATACCAGCACTAAACTAACGGCAGGTATTTAGGAAAGCGTCGATTTACTTCATAAACCCATATCTAATGGCTACAATCTCCACTTAATCGTTGCAAATCTTGGTAACTGCAATTACCAGGGACGGTGTTTTGCCTGACGCCTATACATATTACACGCCAAGACATTTCATCCCAATTCGTGTTTTAATAACACTCTGATATCAACCACTTGGTTAGGGATCGCCTCTCCGATATACTCGAAGACCCACACCCAACCAAAAATTAGGAGACTTTCATGAAAGATAAAAATATGTTGACTGCTGCTCTGGTGCTCACAGCCTGTAGCTTTGCCACGCATGCAACGGCTGGCCCGTGTGATGAGGGTATAGCGTTAGTTAACCCACTGACTAATATGCTAGAGATCCCTGGTATTGATATTGGCAATGGGGAAATTATCGATGCAATGGTAGAACTTGCTGGAGGCGAATTAATTGTTCGGGGTATGACACCAGGAAGTTCTATCAATCCCAGCAATCGGTTTAATCCATCTACCTCACAGGTGGAACTTGACTGTGTAATATTCAATCAGGACACTTTTGATGCGAACTTAAACGTGTTTACAGACGGCAACGACTTAAAGCTGCAAGTTGCTGATGCAATCAATGTTTTTGACCCCAGCCTGACTCGGGATTGGACGCTAAACTATAACAATGAATTTGAAGATGAGGTGGTGATGTTTAGTACCCTAAACAGGGTTACCATACCAGGGTCTCTAGGTAATTCCGAGACTTCAGGAGATCAAATTACCTTGAGTTTTGGATTCGGTGATTTTACATCAACATTCAAGGCCACCGTTGCTCCAGGTAAATTCAGCGGCACATTTAATCACAGGGAACAGTTTGGCACTTTCGTGGCAAGACCAACGAACCCTAGGCAGACAGTAGGACTTAATGATGGCAGGTTTCTGCTAAGCGGGGTTTGGACAAACGACACAGGGAGTGGTCCAGCAGATGCCATTTTGGCAACGGATGATTCTGCTGCATTTTTCTTTTCTGATCCAGACAAAGTAGATACGCGAGTGCGCGTATTTGATGGCTGTGCTATTAATAATCATTATTGGGTCTTTGCAGCCGCAACAACCAATGTGGAGTACACTTTAACGGTAACAGACACGAGCACGGGAACAGAGAAGATTTATAATAATAATCTAGGAACACCATGGCCGGCGGTAACGGATACTGAAGCTTTTGCTACTTGTCCTTAAACTCTAATGGATAAACCCGCGCCACCCGTCGTATTTTAAAATACATTAACTACAATTTTGTATTGGAATCGCCGATTTATTCTGAGTCAGATGAATCATGAATAAATCGGCGAGTTCTTTAAGTAAAACCCATTTTATTTTCTTCTTGCGTTTTTACTTATAAATTAAATCCCCTGTCGTTTTAGTTCCCCGGTCAATTTCCCGGTCAATTCCATCATAAACATTCGCGCAACACTCACGGCACCCCAAATTGGACGCGTAATCAAAGGCTTATTTTTTTGTATCATAAAGTGGCTGCCTACCGCCAAAACATATCCCTGGATAATGGCAATGAGTACCAACCAAATATTCAGGGTAAAGATTCCCGTCAGTCCAATAATACAACCCGCAAAAAACGCAATATAGTGACACAATCGTGTCGTCTTTTTTGAATGCGCAATTAAATAACAATTCCAATAATCATCATAATCTTCGTACTGTGGCAACATATTCACCCCCCTAACTTAAATATTCATTTTAGTACAATTGGTTACTATCTGCCATATTAATAAACATAGTCTGTGCCTTCTCATTTGAGACCTAGAGACTGTTCCTGATATAGATAGTCAGGCCGACCAATCTTTATGCCAACAGCCAATTTTCTCATCCTACCGAAGGACTGTCGACCAACAATTTTACCATCCTCATTATAATAAGCCTGCCTTGTTGCTCGATCCAAATATTCTAATCATGCGTTCAACACCCTCACGCATCAGATCATATTACTCTGCGATGTAGGGAATCGGTTCAGTCGCTCTTTCTTTTGTTTCTGCAATGCCGAGAAACCCATTAATGAATTGTTGCTTGTGCATTGTTGAGATATTCACTTTCACACAACCATGAGAAATACAACGGTGAAATTGTTCATTTGAAAGTCCGGTTCCGCCGTGCGGCGCTATCGGTATATTCATGGTCTCAGTAATTTTATCCAGAAGTTCGTATGCAATCTGCGGACTACCCTTATAAAACTCATGAGCTGTGCCAATAGCCGGCGCAAATGCAGCGAGATCTGGCACGTCTTGCAGAAGAGAACACATTCATCATAGTTGGCAAGTAAGGTGTTACCGCTGGAAACTATTTTGTCATTCTCAACGCTTCCAATCGCACCCATCTCTGCTTCCAAGCCTATGTCGGCTGATTTAGTGAGCGCATATACCTTTTCAGATTGGCGTAAATTCTCCTCGAAAGGCAGGCCGGAACCGTCGAACATGACGGATGTCCAGTCAGCATCTATACACCGTTGAATTACATCTAAATCGGTACAGTGATCCAGGTGTAATGCAGCAAGCACTGCTGAATTCTTTGCTAAATCGCGACCCATCTTCCAATTGGACCAGCCCCCCACAAATGAATAGTTTTGACAAACAATTGAATAATGACCGGGGCATTCAGTGCATTTGCCCCATCTACGATGGCACGGGCGCTATTTTAGTCAATCATATTTAAAGCAGCGACGCCGTATCTGGCTGCACGTGCTTCTTGTAGCAAGCACTTCTCATTGAGTATGACGGACGTGTAAAGCACAAGACCTAACCCCGTTTTTTTACATCTGTACAAACTCAGCAAGCTCAAGTGAACCGTTAATGCCCAAGAAAGGGCAAGATTTTGCGTATTCGATTGCTTGCTCTACAGACTTCGCCTGAATGATTGTGTGACCACTCATTGCAACTGAACTTTTTTCGACTACAGAGCCATCCGTATTTATAGTATGTATATTTTTAAAAGGCACCATAGGCTTTAAAGCAGAACCAACTAGAGAGCCAAGCCATTCTTGATATTTTTCGAAATGCTTTTGACCTTCTTCTGTGCTGGAGAGTTGGTCCCCGCCTAAATATGTGATGCTGTATTGATTCATTTGTCCACCTTCGATGTGCTATTTGAAAAATAACGCCGCCATAGCGGCACGAGCTTGCGAGTGTCCGACGACTGTAAGTCGTGAAAAGGCCCTGTGGGCATCACTTCATTAGCCATGACTTGGCTGTATCCCACAAATCCGCTGCAGCTTCACCCTTAGACTGCAGAGCCTGGAGGCAAGCTTTCTTGATCGCAGCCCAATTTTCAGCACTGTATTGAACTGTACTGTTGAAGGCACTCGAGACTGCTTTCACTGAGGAATTCTTCAACTGACTCAAAATGACCTTCGATTCTTCTTTTCCTTCCTCAATACATTCCTCAAGGTCAAACTCAATTTGGGTTCCATACAGGATATTGTCATCTTCCTGAAGTACTTGCTTCTCCTCGCAGTAATCGGAAACCTCGAGACTGGTCATCGTCAAAGCTACCGCAACCGTACCAACAGTTGCAGCCGCGAGGGCAGTTGAAGCAACTCGCTTGGCTGCTCTCTTAGTGAACTTTCTTGTTGCCTTAAGTTTTTTCTGGTCGTGCCGTTTTTTCATGCGTTCAACGACCTGATGAGAGGCTTTAAGGTTATGCATCGTATCAATGGAGGTCGCAGTCCACCCAAACACGCCAAGAATCGTGTTCAAGAACAACGAGGCAGCAACAGCTACTAAGGCTACTGTAGTAAAGAAGGTAAGAAATATTTCTTTCATCTTTGTGATACCTAGACAAAATGATTCCCAAAGGTGCTATCCCCCAGGTTATCTTGGATTAGCAAAGCCAGAGCCATACTATATGCACTACACATATCACTGGAGGCTAGCATGAGTAAAGATACACTACTTTTCATTGGACTAAATAAAAACTACGGATGCCTAATACCAATTCTTGGGTAAATTATTCTGCTTCTAATTTTTTTGACGAGCCCGTCTTGAAAACATATTAAGTACTTCTATGGCTACTGCGAATGCCATGGCTGCATAGACGTAGCCTTTTGGTAAATGTGCTCCAAACCCATCTGCTATCAGAGTCGTACCGATGAGCAGCAGGAAACCAAGTGCCAGCATCACAACTGTTGGGTTTGCATTAATGAAATTTGAAAGCGGGTCTGCCGCGAGCAACATTGTGCTGACAGCGATAATTACCGCGATCACCATGATGGGTATGTGCTCGGTCATCCCAACTGCAGTAATAATGCTGTCAATCGAAAATACAACATCTAGTACCAGAATTTGTCCAATCACGGCCACTACACTCTTGGTCATAACCGCGGGATTTAAGACGTCGAACCCTGGATCGGGGTCTACTTTATGATGAATCTCTTTCGTCGCTTTCCAAACCAGGAAAAGCCCACCCGTGATGAGAATCATATCGCGCCAAGAGAAAGGATGATCAAAAACTACAAACACTGGCTCAGTTAGTTTGACAATGACTGCGACTGTACCGAGCAGTATGAGCCTCAATACTAGAGCGGCCCCGATTCCAATACGACGTGCCTTCGACCGTTGTTCAACCGGTAATTTGTTCGACAGTATTGAGATGAATATTAAATTATCGATGCCTAGCACAACCTCCATTGCCGTTAGTGCGGCCAGCGCGACCCAGGCAGCGGGGTCAGTTGCTAATGTTAGTAGATAATTCATAGGTGTCTGTCTTTGTCTAAAATGAAGGTTTTGAATTTCGGGAGCAGTATACGCGACGGATCAACTTTAGTTGAAAACTACCTCATCAAAGCGTCGTTTTATTCTCGTCACGCCCATAAAATATATCAATCACACCTAACAGTATGTTTATGAGGAATGAATCCTCATAAACATTAATATAGAGAATCACTGTTTTTCCGGGACGTTACTATCCAAAGACTGCAACCAATTGATTCGCAAGTATAATAGAATTTTTCCAGACACGCCAATAAGAGTAAG
>CAXBGL010000136.1:0-7189 GCA_963975255.1 uncultured Nitrosomonas sp.
CAGAAATTAGAGAAACTATCGTAAGCTATTGAATTTATTGGTGCCGATGGGCGGATCCAAATTATTCATATATATAATTGATAACTAGATATATTTTATTAATAAATTTTTACTTATGCCCCCAAAAACGCCCCCATATTTAAGTATATTGATCTTGTGATCCATTACAGTGAGGTGTTGTTGTATTCAAGTAGGCAAAATTAAATGCAGTCCCGAATATTGTGAGTCCCATCTAATAGGTATTGGGTACTCCACAGTTTCATTAATATCGAACTCGCGTAATTGTTCTTGAGTATGGATAATTCTATCTCCCTTAGCATTACGAATTTTCAATAACAATCCACTACCCCCAGCTTGGTTAATGGGGAGTATAAATAATTTTTCATCTCTACTTATCAGAACAACCGATTGAATGTCTTTGAAATAGGTTTCATACACTTCAGATGTAAGGTAAATATTGCCATTTTTAATTGCGATTGTAGAAACTTCAGGTTCAGTCATTTCAATAGCTATCAATTATGTCTTTTATTTTAACCGTTACTGAATCTACAGAAGGTATAACTGATTCTGAAAGACTCATTCCTAAGTCTAAATTACCCGCTTCGATTAAATAAACAGTAACTGACTCAGGGAAATCATCCTTAAAAATTTTACGCCCCGCATAAAGTGCATTATCCCAACGAAAATCATGCAAATTGAAACTGGGTTCTGGTAAATTTTCCAGCTCCTCTCCTGGCACTTCATAAATAGCACCAGGTTCAGAATTAGTTGAACTTGCATCAATAATGATTAACTCACTACTACCTCTCGCCATAAACATAACATCCATCCCAGAGGTGCCCGCGTCGAATATTTTTACGTTCTCTTTCGGGTTCTGAAAAAGATATGATTGCAACTGTTGTGCAACAATGATGCCTGCAGCGTCGTCACTACAATTTGCATTCCCGCAGCCAATGATTGTCAGCATAGTAAATTAAATATGATGTACAGAAAGAAACAATATAGCGATTTTTTATCGACGTCTATTATTCTCACTCAGGGCATAAAGTTTACCGACCGTAATACCCTTAATACATCAGTAATTGAAATAATCCCGACTAAATCATTATTATCCATCACGGGTAGATGTCGGATGCGATTATTAGTCATAATTTGCATACAACCAGTAATAGTTTCACTTGTTGGAATAGTAATAACATCACTTGTCATAATATCGCTCACCAAAATATCCCAAGGTAACTGCCTTTTTGGGGCTGCTTTCCTTATATAATCTCTCTCAGAAATTATGCCAATAACAGTTCCATCCTTGATGACAGGCAATGCACTGATTTTTTCCTTCGCCATAATCTCAACAGCATCTTGTACCGTGTTTTCTGGTCCTATCGTAAGTGTCTTTTTAGATTTCTTATCGAGGATGACTTGAGCATTGAATATCATGATTTATTACCAAATTATATTCGCCATAGTGTGCAAGACCATTCAGCCTCTACAGGCAACATTAACTCCGGTAATTCACAGTATTTTTGATGCACCCTATAATACATACACGTTTCACATGCTTGCTCATCATCATCACTTGCCATATAGGGTGTGAGTGTGAATCCAGTGATGACCATTTTTTTTTCGTAATCATCTTCTTTTAACGATTGCAGTCTTGCTATGACAGCAATGATTTCATCGTGTGTGTATGCGCGGGGTTCAATTTCGGTTTTGAGTCCGTTCTCCAACAATAACTGGAGGTGTTCTCGTAAAGATTTATCAGCTTCTAACTGTTCTGGAGTGACCACATCTTTTTCAGCCATACATTCTCTCCATATACTATATTCGCCAGAGCCTACACCACCATTCAGGTTCTACCGGTACTGCTAATTCAGGTAAATCACACCATTTACGATGAACAAGATAGTACATGCACTCTAAGCAACGTTGATCGTCTTCACCAAAAGGATGATCAACAAACCCACTAATATCGAGTTTCTTTTCAAGTTCGTCGGGACCTAGTTCGCGTAATTCTTTTAGTATATTTTCAAACTGATGATTATCTTCAGGGAAAGGACCTGTTTGAGTTTCAAGACCGTCCTCCATCATCTTCCCAATTTTATCTCTCAAAGAGTCGTCGTCAGATATGCTCACATGATTTCTCTGTTTTGATCTTTGATCTGAATAAATCAGATCAATTATTATTTTTGTCGTTAGGTGTAAATATAAGGGATAGTTAATCTAACTATCCCTATATATTTATGCATTACAGATAGATCAAGCTGTCCTGAAGCGCGCTAATTCCTCACCCGATTTTGCATCATGCGCATGCACAGTACAAACTAAACATGAGTCATATGAACGTGCTACATGCCCAACTTCAACTGGATCGCTAGGATCAGCAATAGGTGTTCCGATTAAGGCTTCTTCTATTGGTCCACGTTCTTCTTCACCTGTTCGAGGACCTACATTCCAAGTAGTTGGTGCAATAATCTGGTAGTTTTTAATCTTACCGCCTTCAACATCAATCCAATGACAAAGTGCACCACGGATCGCTTCAGTGGCTCCCCATCCTTGGCCATCTTGTTCTTTAGGTTTGATATAAAAAGGATCATCCAATTTAAATTCACGCAGACAGCGTTCCATTTCACGATAGATGTATTTAAATTCATGCATACGCGCAAAATGTCTTAACAATACATTTGAACCACCCATATTCTTGTGCATATCAAAAACAAGACTGTCTTTATGTTGCCAGTCTTCCATATGGTCACCACCATAGATCATCTCACGGGCTAATGGACCGGCTTCCAAATGTCCATTTTCATCATGAAGTACCGCTGTAGCCCATGAATACTTACCATTAAAGTCACCTTTATTATTGGAGATAGGGTTAGTTGTCCTATCAAATGGATGGGTTGGGCCACCTGATTCTTCATACCAAGCATGTGTTACATCTTCACGAGTGAATGCTTGATCCATAAGTTTGTGTTTGCCAGTGGCCGCATCGTAAACACCACTTGGCATCAAGACTGAACCATTACGGCTTTCTATCGTTGGTTTTTGGTAACGATCTTCATGAGGTAAATAGCCCCATGAAACAAATTTTTCTAAACCTTTACCGTATTTATCTAAGCCAACGTCAACACCCATACGCCACATCAAACCTAAATCTGAATTTGCATGCTCCGGCTTTTCATCCAACCAAGCCATAAAATCATCATAGGTCTGAATTTCCTCATAGCGTTCCATTGAACAACCTAACCACATTGGTTCAATCCAATTCGTTCTGAAATGCTCTAAGATAGACCAAGATCGCGTAATATCTGACAGTGTTGGTGAACACATCACACCTCCCGGTACCATATAACTAGAATGCGGCCATTGCCCACCGAGTAAAGCGTAAATCTCAACAGGACGTCCGGAGATGGTGACGCCTAATTCATAATTAGTTCCGGTAAACGGTGCCCAGCGTTTAACTGCTTCTTCATAATACTGACTGTTTTTATAATTCTTGTTCACCATATCGATCATAAACAAACCGTAATGATGTCTTGGTAAGCTTTGTAAACTTTCAGCAAGTTGACCAAGGTTTCTTGCAAGAATTGCATTTCTAGGCACTTCTGTTTGCCATGCTGTATCTAATGCCCATGCCGCGCAAGTTAAATGAGAGGCACCACAGATACCGCAAGCGCGAGGTGTAACCACTAAGCCAGCTTGGGGATCTTTATCTCTTAATATAATTTCAAAACCACGAAAAAGTTCAGCAGATGTCCAGGCATTAGTGACTACGCCATCTTCAATATCTACTCGAACATCTAGATCGCCTTCTACGCGACCGACTGGTGAAATATCCAGTGTTTGTACTGCTTCAGCCATTGTTATTTCCTCTTCAATAATATTCGTTAAACGACAAACATGTCTTGTTCAGCCCAGGCAGGTGCTGCAGCTTTTGCTGCGCCTGTAAGCTTGACGTAACCTTTCTTATCAACACCATCCGGCAGGTCTTTTGGCACCCCCATAACGGTCTGCGTCTTAAACACAGTACCCGGTGCTAAATCGAAGAATGGAAATTCTGGTTCAGTACATCCCATGCATGGCATGCCAGCACGTGTTTTGGAAGAAGCACGGTTCCAGAGAATACGATTACAAGGTGAATGCGTCATCGGACCTCGACAGCCCAAATCATAGAATAAACAACCTTTACGCTGTCCAAACTCGGTTGCAGAAACCTTATAGGCAAAATGCATATTTCGGGTACAACCTGTTTGAGTGAAACTTTGGAAGAATGTTTTTGGTCGTTGGAAGTCATCTAAAGCTAAATCACCCGCACGTCCTGTTGCAACTGCAACAAGTATTTGAGTGACCCAATCAGGGTGTGCAGGACATCCAGGAATATTAATAACCGGTAAGCCGCTTTTCGCGACAAAATCTTTACCCAGAAAACCGCCATGATCGCGTTTAAGGAATTGCAGACCTTCTGATTCGGAAGGATTAGGAGCTGTAGCAGGAATACCACCCCAAGTAGCACAATCGCCAATAGCAACTACAAAGTCAGAAGCATCTGATAATTCCTGAACCCATTCTCGCATTGGTCGACCAGCGAAGCGGTTCCATTCGCCACTACCGTTCGGTGCATTAACAACTGAACCTTCAAAAACAAAAATATCCAGTTTAATTGCACCTGAAATGCAATCTTTCAACATTTGCTTTAGGTTGTCACCTAGTTCCATACCCAATGATGGATGCCAGAGTACATTCATGCCGAAGTCTGTAACTAAATCACAGGCACTAGGTTCCTCTGCATTCAAAAAAGACATGGTATTTCCAGAACAAGCGCCGCCTTGGAGCCATAGAATATTGGCCATCTTCCTTTTCCCCCTTTCGATAAAAATTGTTTTTATAAATACTGCGTTTGCATAATGATTCAGCAAATGCCATACCATAAAAATAATGCGCTGCACCAATACTTTATAATCAAGGAGATAGCTCTAATATTACAAGAAGGAAGGTGTACTTAACTGGTGTATATGTAAAGTTTATTTACAGCTAAATTGGAAAGAAAAGTTACACTTGCCGATATTATATTTAGCGAACTATGAATTATTTTAACCATTACGATTGCCGCATTCTGGGCATTCTGCTTCACCCACGAGGCCATACCAAATTCCTTTGCAGTTACTACACCAATGTCCTTTTAAATTTGGTTGGATTTTCCCAACTTTCTGGGCAAACTTTGAGATACCTAATTCTTTAAAACCACTTTGGTCCTTCCTGGGAGAAGTACGGCTTTGTGGGAAGGCAATAATCCCATCATCTTTATTTTTTTTATCAATCACAAATAATAATTTTACGCGGCATCGTTATCTCTTAACTCATAACGTTTAATTTTATTAGCAAGCCCTACTCTTGAAATACCAAGCTCTTTTGCAGCACGACTCTGATTCCAACGATGCTTTCTCAAGGCACCTTCTATTAACATTACTTCTAACGACTCTACTTTTTCTTTTAAACTATCACCATCCAACTTTAACTCGGTTGCTGTATTATTTTTTTGTCGAGTGGATAACTTGGCCAAATTGGGAGATAGATTAGCGATGGTGATGTAGTCATTATTTTCAGCCAGCGCCACCATACGGCGTATCTCATTTTCTAATTCACGAACATTACCTAACCAATCATGTGCTAATAGTTTTTCCTGTACTTCGTCAGTAATACCGAGAATGCATCTGTTTATCGACTCACCATAACGTTTAGCTAAATATTCGGCGAGGACAGGAATATCATTTGTTCTTTCACGTAAAGGAGGGATTGTAAATTGGAATCCATTTAAGCGATAATACAAATCACGCCGAAACTCTTTGCTTTCAACCATCTTATCTAAGGGACGATTGCTTGCAGCAATTATGCGAACATCTGCTAATATAGTTTTATCACTACCCAGTGGCTTTACTTCTCCTTCTTGCAAAAATCGGAGTAGGCTAACTTGAAAGCTGGGCGACACTTCAGAAATCTCGTCAAGAAAAACAGTTCCACCATTAGCTGCTGGAAATAAACCCAGCCGATCAGAAACCGCCCCGGTAAACGAACCACGTTTATGCCCGAATAATTCGGACAACAATAGTTCATCCGACATACCACCACAATTTTGTACCAACAATGGCTGGTCTTTTCGATCACTATTGTAGTGTATAGCCCTTGCCATTAACTCTTTACCCGTGCCTGTCTCACCCTGAATTAATACGGGCAAAGTAGTCGTTGCTGCCTTACGTGCTGTTTTACATAATTGGGACATAGAATGACTGACAAAGATTAATTTATCGAAACGAAAGCTTTCGTCTAATTCGTTTTCCAAAATACTATTTCGGCGCCTTAACATGTCTTCCGCAATTTTTAATTCACGACTTAAATGCCGATGACGATATGCGAGCTCACGGTTCTCCAATGCGCGACGTACTAACAGTTCTATCTCTTCTTCTGGCCAGTCTGCTGCAAAAAATTGATAAATAGCTGCTTCATTGATCGCTGCTACCATTTCCGAATGACTCAGATCTCCACCCAAAACTCTAATCGTGTCTGGATTCGAGGTACGTAAATTTTTAAGCATCGGGATGGCATCATGTTCGTGCGTTTTCCCTTGCATGCAAAGCACCAAGTCAACATGTTGCTCAAGCAGATATTCATGTGCATCAATAACCGTCTTGGCATTACTTACTAGGTAATGCGCACCTAAACAGTCATGCAACAGTGTCGTTGTATTGTCTGGAAAACCCACCGTTAAGATTGAAGTTTGTTGGCTAGATTCCATAATAAATGAGCGTTTCTTAATTAAATTGCATAGTTAGTTTACACATCAGCATAAATTAATTTTATATAACATGCAAATAAGTGATAACTTAATTTGCACTTTGATTATTTTATTGACATTTATATCGAAGTATTAATAGGATCGCCCAATCTAATAAAAATTATTCAGCACAAAGGGGAATGCAAGTGACTGGATCTACAATCAGTGACCACCAATTTCAACAAGCACTAGAGGCTATTGAATCTGAAAACGCCAGTGCAATTGAAAAAGCTGAAATGCTCATGGAAATTGCTATGGGTCTGCAACAAAAACCCAAGTCTGCAAAACAATTGCATGATGCCATTGCGCTATACGACCGCGCAATTGAACTATGCCAAGATACAGGTGCTGAATTAGTTGCAC
>CAXBGL010000137.1:0-7146 GCA_963975255.1 uncultured Nitrosomonas sp.
TCAAATTGATGTGCTGCGCACCTTGATATCGCCCTATTTCGAGACAGACCCTTCATGATGTGCGCCTCTGTTTCTACATCTTGATACACATTGGACACTCAATTCAACAGTTAATTGTGACATAGCCTTACTTTTCTCCTGCCATCAACAAAAAACAGGCTGCATAAGTTGCAACAGTGGTCATCACATGTTGATCATTTTTGCAGACAAGTCTTTAAACTACTCTGATATCAACAATCAACCGCGTTAAACATTTTGGAGTCAATATATGAGAAATAAATTTGATAGCTTAGAGCTCGGTCAATTCATCCCATTGCATTATCACCACAATATGTTAAATGACAACGTTCGGATGAAAGGCTTTAAACAGGCTATTAATATGGTAGTAAAGCCTGGCGCTACGGTTTTGGAACTTGGCGGTGGTACCGGAGTACAATCCTTTTTTGCCGCACAAAAAGCACAAAAGGTTTTTTGTGTAGAGCGCAACCCAGAACTGGTGGATGCTGCGCGCAGCTTTCTGGCGCAAAACATCAACGGAGACAAAGTTGAAGTTATCCAGGCTGACGCTTTACATTACTTACCATCGGAGCCCGTCGATGTTGTCATTTGTGAAATGTTGCACACTGGTTTGTTACGTGAAAAACAGATGCCTGTTATCGATTCATTTAAAAATCGTTATTTGAAAAA
Source organism: uncultured Nitrosomonas sp. (assembly GCA_963975255.1). Taxonomy (GTDB): domain Bacteria; phylum Pseudomonadota; class Gammaproteobacteria; order Burkholderiales; family Nitrosomonadaceae; genus Nitrosomonas. Next base: position 688 of record CAXBGL010000137.1, read on the forward strand.
ATTTGGTGGCCCACTGCCTATTTTCGTGCCAGAAACGAGTATTCAAGCTATTCAGCCTATACAACAAAACTTTTATTTTGAAGGTTTCTACGCACCTACAATTTTATTTCAAGACCCTTGTTCAATTCAGGAAAGAAGTAAAGGCCTAGGAGATCCTGAGGTATTTCAAATGTTGTCTTATGCTGAGCCATTTAGCCAAACCTGCAGTTGGGATGGAAAAATTATCATTGCAGAGAACGGCCAGCTGAATGCATTGCGACTAATCACCAAAAACGTACTGGCCATTAATCTAGATACAAGTAGCACTGTTGATTGACATACCCAATACATCATTCTTCCACTATCCACACCACTTTCAGTTTCTGAAGGTGATAATATCTCTATACGTTTTAATTATCAGGGTGGAGATCCTCTCTATGCTCTGACAGATTCGTTGGAAGTTTGTCATGTAAGAGATATGAGGCGCCTGTCGGCTGAAGGATAAACTACTAAGAAGCAAACATTACCCGTGACTCTTTTTAGCATGGAGTCAATCCCGATGAGTGAGCATGCACATGCCTGTTGTCGAATTTTAAACTATCAGCAATCTATAGCCAATATGGGATACAACCCATTTATCGCTAATAAATTTGCTCCGCGCGCCCTGCACCTATCCCCGCGGCAAGACCGCGGGGTATTACGGCGCAAAAAACCAAAAACGGCGCGCTACGCTGACTTCAAAAACACAAACTATAATGCTCCCCGTGGCAAGACCACGGGGAATCGCAAGTTCAAATAGTATTGGTAGGTGTGAAGCGCATAAATATAGGGTGAGTCGTTAAGAAATATCTTAAAAGCCGAAAATCATCCGTGTTGCTGCGTGTGCATGGTTCTGATGGTTCGTTCTTTTCATGCCAAATCCAAATTGTAATTTTGCATGTTTGGCTAGATAAACATGAAGTTGGGGCATAACCAATGTTACATCAGGACGGTTTGGCCGAGATTTCCAATTTACTTCTAGTCCCATTATTAATTTATTTGAAAAAGTGTAAAAAAGAGTACTGTTAATCAATCCCTCGAGATGACCTTCTGATCTGATATCTGTAAGACGTAATCCTGTCATATTCAACATGCTCCAATAATTGTTAAATTGATATCCAAATAGGTAGAGCAGATCATTTTCGAATGCTTTGCTGTGCTTATGATATTCCCCAATATATTGCCAGCCATGAATAAATTTTCTGTTATTAAGGAAATTAAATGTACCTTGTAATGCCAATTTATACGTATCTACCGCGGTATTCTTCATTGGTAATTCAAGCTCAATACCATAGCCATCTGCATAGGCATACTCAAATTCAGGATTTAATTCGACCGAATCATTTGCAAAATCATATTGAAATAAGGTATTAACCTCGAACTCATTTTTGCTGGCTCCGAGAGGTAAAACCAGATCAAATACCATGGGTTCAGGAAGACGAGGCGTATTGTTTGGTGCTGCATGATTTGTATTGGGTACAACTATTAGAATAAAGAAAACAACTAGAATTATGTGAATTTTCATGTTGAACATTTAATACCATTTAGATTTATAGCAGTTTGGGAATTTTAATAAAGCATTGGTCCTGTAATGCCTGAATTACACCGATAAAATATGTTTTTCTGTGTTGTCAAGCAGTTGATTCCACTATTTCTGTATGGTTGGGGTTTTGCAGGTTTAAGGTTATGCGCTTAATCTATTAGCAGTAGAGGTTTAATGGAAAGTTGCTGGGTGATGTTATCGGCATCTTGTTGTGCGAGTAGTTGATTAGGATACGGGCCAGCCTGTATTTTGAATAAGCCATTTTTTTCAGCGATGTTCAGTGAGTTGCTCAGCCATGGAAGTTCTGCTTGTAAGTGTGAGAGAAAATTATGTGCATTGCCGACGGAACCAAATGCACCCAGCTGTAGGTAAATTTCGCTTACGTTTGTATTGGTTGTTGTCGACGGCGGAGATACTAAGGGTTTTAATGTAGTCTGTGGTGTTGTGTTGGTACCAGGAAGAATACTTTCAACTTCAACTTGGGTACGGCCGTCAGCTAATACACCAAGTTTGTGAGCCGCAGTATATGACAGATCTATCAGGCGATTAGAAAGAAACGGCCCACGATCATTAATACGCACTACTATAGATTTTCTATTCCTGATATTGGTGACACGCGCATAACTGGGTAAGGGCAAAGTGGTATGTGCAGCAGTCATACCATACATATCGTAGGGTTCACCAGATGCCGTCTGCTTGCCATGATAGCGACGACCATACCACGAGGCAATCCCGCGTTTCTTGTAAGCGCCAAGTGTGGTCATTGGATTGTAAGATTTACCTAATGCGATATAAGGTCGCATATTGGCTTTGCGCAACGGTTCAATTCTTGGAATGGCATCAGGAATAGAATCCAGATTGGTTGGGGGATTTTCGCCTGGACCATCATCGAGATAATAACCGCCTCCACTCTTGAATGATGCGCTTGATGTTGTGTTACTTTGCTCCGATGTGCTGCTACATCCTGCCAACGAAATGAAAACCAGTGCACTGATTAGTTGGCTGATAGGCTCTATTCTAACGTGTGTATTATTCCGTATGAGTTCAAATGTTATATAGCTATGCATCATGATTTCACTAGTTTAGGGTGTGTTTGTATGCTCATCAAAATACCAAAACCCAGTAGCATTGTCACCATCGATGTGCCGCCGTAACTGATCAATGGAAGCGGCACGCCTACTACAGGTAATATGCCGCTGACCATACCCATATTAACGAAGATGTAGGTAAAAAAAGTGAGTGTGATCGAGCCCGCAATCAAGCGTGTAAATTGGGTTGATGCATTTGTAGTAATGATTGCGCAACGTCCGATTACTATCAGATACAACAATAATAGCAATGTGTTGCCGATTAATCCAAACTCCTCAGAGAAGACTGCAAAAATAAAATCAGTGCTGCGTTCAGGTAAAAATTCAAGTTGTGTTTGCGTACCATTCTGCCAGCCTTTTCCAATAATTCCACCTGAACCAATGGCAATCGTTGATTGGATGGTATGGTAGCCAGCGCCCAGTGCATCTTGCGAGGGATCAAATAGTGTCATCACGCGCCGACGTTGATAGTCGTGCATAAATGACCAAAATAAAGGTATGCTGCTTGCGCCAGCAATCAATAACCCAGCCATAACACGCCATGATAATCCGGCTAGAAACAGTACGTAGAAACCACTGGTTGCAATGAGTAACGCTGTACCCAGGTCTGGTTGTCGCAAAATTAATAACACAGGTAACAGTAGGAGTAGCGTTGCACCAGCATAGTCTCGGAGTCGTAAGGTAATCTCATTTTTATCAAAATACCATGCCATCATAAGCGGCACAGCAAGTTTCATCAATTCGGAAGGTTGGATACTTGTTACACCGATATCCAACCAGCGCCGTGCACCATTATTAATCTCACCAAAAAAGGCAACACCGATTAATAAGGCAAGTCCCAATAAATACATGGGTAAGGCAAGGCGCATGATCTGCTGCAAGGGAATATTAGCAACCAACCACATAATGACTAAGGCTACCAATATATTGATTATCTGATTGCTAACCCTGTCTATATTTGCACCTGTCGCACTATAAAGCGCAATCAGACCCACCAGCATTAACAGAAGAATTCCCATTAAAAGGAAATTATCTATATAGCGTGTGAAGTAATGCCATAATCTTTTAAGATTGATCATGAGTATTATTTGGTTTGCCAAAATAAAGCAGTAGTTATTGCACCTGAATGTTACGTTACGCCTGCATATTAGATTTCTGTGTGTTACCCAAACGGTTTACAAGCGTATGTTCGCGAGTACGCTTAGTTCAAAATAGCGCACTATTAGAATTCTAGCAACTGATGTAACAATAACTGGCAAAACGTCTAGTTTAATGGTGTTCATGCCCGTCTACTTCGGGGCTATCTGTATCTTTTTCAAGGGATGTCTCAGGTAACTTTCCTAATAAATAATAGTCCAATACTTGTCGCGCAATGGGTGCAGCTGTTGCGCCGCCATGCCCGCCATTTTCTACTATAATTGATAATGCAATTTTGGGATTACTTGCAGGTGCATAGGCAATAAATAGCGCATGATCCCGGTGACGTTCCTGCACCAATGCTTCATTATAGCGCTCTCCTTGCTTGATGCCGATTACCTGTGAAGTGCCAGTTTTCCCGGCATAAATATATTCAGTATTGGCGCTAGCCCTTGCTGCTGTGCCACCTGTACGTGTGACATCTACCAGTGCGTTACGTACACGCTCCATATTTTCTGGTTTGTGGTCAATCCTGTATAGCAATATTTTTTCTGTTTCCTCAACGGCACCGGTTTGATTGTTCTGTATTTGTTTTACCAAGTGAGGCCGAAAGGCCTTGCCTTTATTAGCCAGTATCGAGGTGGCAAAAGTGAGTTGTAAAGGTGTAGTCAGGTTGTAACCTTGACCAATGCCGACAGAAATCGTATCGCCTGCATACCATTTCTTTTTATGTCGTTTCATTTTCCACTCGGGTGAGGGCAATAACCCAGTAACCTCACCTTTAATATCAATTCCAGTTTTCTTTCCTAGTCCAAATTGACTGATAAAATTATATATATTATCTATTCCTAAGTCATTGGCAAGGCTGTAATAATAAGTGTCGCACGAAACAACCAGTGATTTGTGCAGATTAACCCAACCATGGCCACCTACTTTCCAGTCGCGGTAACGACGTTTCCCACCAGGCAAGCTAAAATAGCCTGCATCAATCATTGCATATTCAGGTGTGCGTTTCCCAAGTTCCAGTGCAGCCAAAGCCATGAACGGTTTAAATGTTGAGCCTGGCGGATACAGGCCACGTAGTGCACGATTATTGAGTGGGCGGTCGATAGAGTTGTTCAGTAAATCCCAGTTTGCCTGGTCAATGCCACCAACAAAAAGATTGGCGTCAAATCCTGGTTTGCTTATAAAAGCGAGTATTTCTCCGTTGTTAGGGTCCATTGCTACCAATGCACCACGGCGATCACCAAAAGCTTTGTCTGCCGCTTCTTGTAATCCAATATCTAGTGAAAGGGTTAGATTATTACCAGGTATGGGGGGGGTGCGTGATAGAACCCGAACAGATCGACCTGCTGCATCTGTTTCTACTTCTTCAAAACCCGTAATACCGTGCAATGCTTTTTCGTAACTTTGTTCGATGCCGATTTTTCCAATATGATGGGAGCCACGATAATTATCCAGTTCCTCATTAGCTTCTATTTGTTCAAGATCCTTGTCATTAATACGATTAATATAGCCGACTACGTGGGATACACTGTTTCCACGTGGATATCGGCGGAGTAAGTGGGCCTTAATTTCAATATCAGGGAAACGGTAATGATTTGCAGCGAAGCGTGCTATTTCTACATCCGACAAACGATTACGAATGGGTAAACTTTTAAATCGTTTGCTTTCCTTCATTAACTTCTTGAATCGCTGGCGATCCCGTGGTGTGATTTGAACTACCGTTGCTAATTCATTTAGTGTGGATTCAAGGTCAATAACTTTACTGGGGACAATTTCCAGGGCGTAGGCTGAATAGTTTTGCGCCAATATTTCACCATTACGATCAAAAATCATACCGCGATTCGGAACCAGTGGTGAAATTGAAATGCGGTTTGCTTCAGCTAATGTGTGATAGTGCTCACGCTGTGAAATTTGTAAGTAAAAGAAACGCGTAAAGAGCAGCAGGAATAATAGCAGTGCAAAACCCATGCTGATAGCAAGGCGCACACGAAAATTATGCAGTTCAAGTGGGTGATTACGCAGCTCAACAGAGTGTCTCATACCACATCAGAGTCTGAATTCAGTCGCAAAGGTATGCCTAGCAAATATGAAATGGGTGCCCATAATAAGGCACCTGTAACCGTGGTAAGGAAGAAATGCCAGCCAGAAAAATGAGTGCCACTGAGTAATTCAATTATGACGATTATAATTTGCATCACAAATAGCATTAAGCCAATTTGAGGGGCCTGTTGAAGTAAGCTGAAAATACGCAAGCGACGGTGGAGTATTAATGCAAAATAAACCATCACACAATATGCTAGGGCATGTTGACCGAGTATACTCATATTACCGACATCCATCATCAGGCCGATAAAGAAAGCTAAACTCATCCCCATACGTTGCGGTTGGTTGATTCCCCAGTAAAGTATTGTGATTGCAACGAAATCAGGGCGTAGTGTCAGCGCAATACCTTGCAATGGTAAGAAGTTAAGTATCAGTGCCACAAACAAGCTGAGAAAAACGTACCAGCTTTTTGCTGGTAATAGCATATCTCGCCCCAAGTAATTGGATACGCTTCCCCTGTCTTCATTGACTATTTTTGGACTCAATTTTAGGCGCCTCTATAAAATTTTCTGGCATGGGTGGTAACAAGGGTAGGATCAATACTTGTCGGTTTCTATCGACACC
>CAXBGL010000138.1:0-7094 GCA_963975255.1 uncultured Nitrosomonas sp.
CGTTGGTATCGTTGTCAGTAGGATTTTCGAAGTCACGGGCACTGATAAAATTGAGGGCGCCAGTAGTGTTGTCGATGGTGAAGAGCAGGTTATCAGCACCACCGATTTTGGCATAAGTAAGGCTGGCGCCGACATCAAGGTCACTGGCTGTTACGGTCGTCACCGCCGTCTGATTCTCGGCTACGTTCAAGCTTGCAGTCGTGTTGCCGCCATCGGAAGTGATCACTGGTGTATCATTTACGCTGGCAACGTTTATCGTGACAGTGGCGATGTTCCCATTCGCGTTTCCATCGCTCACTTTGTAGGTAAAGTTGTCAATTCCAAAGAAATTTGCATCTGGCATGTAGGTGAACGATCCATTTGGATTTAGATTTAGCGTACCGTTACCGACGTCAGACACAAGAATGGCTGTTAACGGGTCTCCTTCGGCATCAGAGTCATTACTCAACACACCAAAAAATAAATGCACATTAAGAATACTGTCTTCATTTGTGGCGTACCCTTCCCAGCTGGGTTCTTGCACTATCACCCCACTGCCCAATATCCCATTATTATTCAGTAATGAGATATCATTTACCAGGGTTCCCGTACCCTCAGTCAAACGCCAGTTTCCAGCTAAACCAGTCTCGAAACCAGTCAGGTATTGATTGTAATTCGCGGCAATTTCGGTGTCGGTTCTAGCAATGCTCCAAATTCTCACTTCCCCAATCGAGCCGTCAAAATATTTGCCAGCAGGATTATTAGAGCGGCCACCTATTAATAAATTATCAAGCGTCGGATGCGCGTCACCGATTATTCCTGAACCATTATAAGCATGTACCAGCGTCCCATTTACATAAGTATTAATCGATCCGTTATCATATGAAACAGCGATATGAGCCACTCATTCAGAGTAACCACATGGCCCGTATCGACCCACGCCCATCCAGGATTGGAATTTGCGAAAGCCCACTGAATAGTGCCATCTGGGAACAAGCCAACCTCATATTCTCCTTCCTTATTAATAATCAGTTGGTTTACGTTACTTGAGCTATTCGGATTTATCCATGCTTCCATCGTCATGGTTGCAGTCATCTCAAGATTAGGATCACTTCCAATTTGAACAAAATCATCAGCCCCATCAAAACTAAGCTGGCGATCATCTGCCGCGATTGGTGTGTTGTTCAAGACCGGTGACGGGATTGGTGGTGTAACAGGATTAGTAATTACCGAGCCATCGTTCACTGGTGTCTTACTATCGAATGAACCGGTTTCGATTTCATCGAGGTTTTTCACCAAATTAATGCCTGTAAATTCGTTAACAACCACATCCAAGTCACCACTTGGCGCATTCGCCTCAATCGCCGATGTAATACCGGCTTTTACCAGTGTCTGCAATTTAATCATGTCTGACAAAGCAGAAATCGCATCGGGAATTTGACCGTTCTCAAACATATTCGTCGCTTTCTGCACAAGTGCATTAATGTCATGTAGCAATGCGGCGGTTTGTCCGACAAGCGTATCGATTTGTTCTGTTTCTTCCGGCGAGTTGCTCTCGCCGATAATACCCACCAACGTTCCCGTATCTTTTATGATTGTCGCTAGAATTTGTGGGCTGCTTAAATCAAGCCCTTGATCTGCATTAGTCGAATTTGTTAGATGAGCGAGTAAGGCATGTTGTGCTACTTGCATAACATTGCTGTTTTCTGGTGCGAAACCACTTATCAAGGCATTGGTGATATTGAACAAGTTGACTATTTGTGTGACCGCTGCTTGTATTTTGACAGCCGTCACTTGTTCTGCTGGGGTATCGCTGTTTAAAGCACTGGCAACGGAATCATATACGGATAAATCAACACGCGGCATGTCCAAAGCATTAAATAGCAATTCCTCCGCCATATCAATGTTCTGTGCCTGGTCGTTGCGCAACATTAAAGTGATCAATGTGGTCAGCGGCGTAATTACCACCGCACCTTCCGGCGCTGTCAATATGCCGACAAACGGCTTGCCGGTCGCTAAATCGGTACCACCAGTAACAATGTAATTGCCACGTGGAACATTACCTGTAAATAAAAAATTGCCATTCTGGTCAGTTATCGTACTGCGTTCATCTTCATCGAATATGCCATTTCCATTTTCATCGACGAATACCTTCGCACCGCTTATATTATTATCCAACACCATTCCACGCACATTGCCATGATTAAACTCTGCAATGAGCTTGCTGGCGGTTTTATTCGCTTCTAGCAACGAGACATTCGACACGCCAATACCCTGCACCCATTCGCGTGCCGCATTTAGCGTTTGCTAACCCGTTAAAGTCGCTGTCTTTATTGAGACTAGCAAGCAAATCAGTAAAATTTTCTGAACCTGCTGCACGATTATCTAATACATTGCCAAGCGTCCCCTTCAACTCAGTAATCGCCAATACAAATAATTTAGACCAAGAATCCATGCCTCTGTCAATGACATCTGATGTTACCTGCTCTGCCTCACCGACGGATAATTTCAGTCCTAAACCGTTTGATGCCATCGCCTGAACTAAGCCGCTTATCCCATGGTGGGTCAACGGTATTTGCTCATTCATGTAATCATCAACTACTTCCGCAACCTGCTACCAGTTGCCGGTTGTTTCATATAGTCTCAATATTTCATCGCGCAATTTTACCGAACCTGGTGCGCCAGTCGCTAGCAGGATCACCTGTTGTACAATACTGATAGGTGTATCAGACATAGCTTAGATTTCATAAAAAACAATCAGCTATTATTGATTATTTATTAAAATAATTCAGCTAGAACAAAAGCATAATTACTGGCCTTATTCTAGGTACAGCCAAGTTGTGATGTATGCTGATTTTCATGGAGTCCAAAGTTTCACAGAATGAAGACATGAAATCGAGGACAAAGATGGAGCAATTACCCCGTACACGATATAGCTAAGAATTTCGGAAACAGTCGGTTCGGTTTTTCAAACAAGGTGGATTGGCACTTCGTTTAGACCCGGTTAACTTGAACTATCTGGCACTTCTGTCTCGCGTCAATCACTATGGCAGATTTATATTATACAAATATTCTTCTATTTAACAATCAGTTAAGATAAAATTTTACTTTTTTCTTTTATCAAAAGAAAAAAATAAAGAATCTTTCGAAATCAGTCTGTTAGAATTACATTGCGACATTAAAAAGTAATTCTATGGCTAAATTGGGGTAAGGGCGGATTCGTCTTATACTACCAGGAGCGTAATACGCACAATTAATTAAATTTACTGTATGATACTGTATGATAATACCCCTAAGAAAAGAATATAAGGAGATAAGGTTATGGAAAAGCATTATTTAAAAGTTTTGATTTCTGTAATGATCAGCACGTTACTAATCGGCTGTGCAATTCATGAAGTACGAACGACTCAATCTGTTTTCAGTCCGCATACATTTCCAGCTGGTCAATATGAATCGAAGGTAAGTAATTTTATAGCAATCCTTGATGCATCTTCTTCAATGGCAGAAAAAGATAATGGTCAAAGTAATTTCGATACCGCTAAAGATTTCGTAGGCGCCTTAAACCAAACTCTGCCTGCAGATATAAGTCTTAATACCGAGCTTAGAACATTTGGTCATAATGCGCATGTATCTAAAGAACTAACGGCAATTTTCTATGGCCCAACGCAGCACTCAAGTGTTGGGTTTGATGAAGCACTACAAGAAATAACGTTGCCTGGCGGGACAAGTCCATTGGCACATGCAATTAAGGCTGCAGATGAAGATTTACTCTCAATGCAAGGCCAAACAGCAGTTATTATTGTAAGTGATGGTGAAGATACGGATGGCAACAGTATTGCAGCAACAGAGAACATGCTTAGCATACATGGCGACAGACTTTGTATTTATACTGTTGTAGTTGGAAATAATCCAGCTGGTGGCGCACTTTTGGAACAAGTTAGCAATGCATCAAAATGTGGATTTTCAGTGCATGCTAATGAACTGCAGTCAAGTAATGCAATGGCAGACTTTGTAAATAAAGTGTTTTTATCTGGAGTTGTTGCCACGATGGCATCCGACAGTGATGGAGACGGGGTAACCGACGACATGGATAGATGTCCTAACACACCTAAAGGAGCAACAGTTAATGCACAGGGTTGTTGGATTCTGGGTGGTATTCTATTTGATACAGACAAATCTACTATTAAACCCAGCTATTATTCTGACGTTGACAAAGTCGCAACAATCATGGAACAAAATCCAGCTCTAGAGGTTGAGATTCAGGGCCATACAGATACTGTTGGAACAGCGCCTTATAATATGAAACTTTCTGTAAGACGGGCCAATTCAGTGATGAAATATCTCGTAAACAAAGGGATTAACCCTGCTCGACTTACCGCTCAAGGTTTTGGATTAACCATGCCAACCGCAAGCAATAGCACTCCGGAAGGACGTGCACATAATAGAAGAGTTGAATTAAAACCAACGCAACAATAATGAAAGAAGTTTAAAAATGGGGGAAGGCATATATGCCTTCCCCCATTTTTTTTCAACGTAACATGATTCCTTGTAGCTCTTGCTCAATAAACTATCCCATGCAAGGCTCAGAGTTGTTTATTTAACCAAATCTGAAAAGCTATAATAAAACAATAACATGCAGAATACAGTGACTAAAATTAATGTTGTTTCTATTACGATAAAATTTTGGATAGCTATCATTTACTGCACAGGCTCGAATAAATGATTCAGTAATTGCGCGTCATCAAAATGGCGGAGACCTACAAAGGCCGTGGCCTGACGACCGCGCTCACGCATCGCACCAGGTGAAGGAATACCCATTGGCCATAGCAGCCAACGTTCCAAACGTACGCTACCCGCAACCAAACCGTCAGAACGAAATAAACTACGTTGCCCACCTCCAACAAAGGGTGTCGCATACAGTTCGCGATACTTGCGCCAGTGTAACGGTTGGCCTGAGGGTGTATCCGCATACAATCTCTGAATATAATGATTACCTGTCGCGACGCGGATTACCAAACTTTTCCCAGCTGCCAGTTGCGGCGCAAGCTGAGGCAGCAACGGTGGTTCAGGTAAATGCTTGGCTTCTGGGCGTAATGCCAGCGCTGTGGTTGGAAAAAAATAATGATAGCAACCACAAGCATGCATGCTGTCATAGATCAGTACTGTACCATCCGTGTTTAAGGTGACCCGCCACAACAACCCATCCAACTTACCACCAAATATATCGTACGTGCTCACACGCGGCCGTTCGCTAAACCAAATTAAATAATTAAGCTGCAACAAAGCTCGATCTTGCCAATGGGTATAAGATGGGTAGTGATAAACCAGTGCTATGGAATGGTCTACGTCAGGCTTGCCTTCTGCATGCCAAAATGGTTTCCCAGGTAAATCGTAGCTGCCGACCACATCGATTTCCCATACAGGTGCGTGAATCTTGAATAAGGCCTGTAGTTGTGTGCCTGTGGGGTTGGGTATTCCTAAATCATCACGCACCAACATACCCGGCGGATCAATACCATCCTCGCGAGGTATCTGAAAGCGATGCAACTGACCGTAAATCGGCAACATTTCGAGGGGTTCTGCATAGACCGCCAATGTTTTTTCATGATAGCGGCGTATCCCCATTTTAACTGGAATACTCGATAGCGGATACAGCCCCAGAATCTGATTTAACAAAAGATATTCAGAATTTGTCACGGCTCTGTTACGTAGCAGCGCCATGCGTTCTGGATTAGCTCGATCAACCGATAGCAGCGTTTCGACACATTCCGTCAAAAATCCTGCCAGATCAACGTCATAAATAGACTTTAGTTCTGATTTAACAGAAGATTCCAATGAGGCCAGCTCAATGGAACGCGCTTGCTGATCTAAGTCAACCAAACGCATCAACCAGCTCTGTAGTGCCGCATCGTCTAGATTCTGCTGACTGAAACTGGCTAAGAATCGTGTCATGCGCAGGTATGGAAAGCCTGTAATACGCTCAGGCCTTGATGGGCTAACACCGTATTCAGAAACAACCTTATCTAAGTCGTCGTAAAATTCCAAACAACGCTTGGCGGCAGCATTTCCACCCACAGATAGGGTAATAGGCTGTGACTGCATTGCAGTACACCCCACAAACAGCCACACAGCACCTAAAACAATTAGCCATTTCAAAATCGTATCTACTCTATCATTCTCAATTGGTATAAACCTAGATTTAAATGCCGCTACTATAAGACACTTTATCTTTTGTAATGCATCTTAAAACAATTTTAAATGCAATGTTTCAATAGTCGTTGAAAGACATTCGTGTCTAGCGGTTTATTTTAATCTTGCATTAGTCCCATACACTTCACCACTTCACAAATTATTCTACAATTTTTTAGAGCAGAGATTGTGAAAAGAGGAACTGAACTATTCCTAAAGGGTGAAAACTTACTCTCTTTGAAAATTCTTTACGTAACAGGCTTTTTCAATTGCGAAAAGCACATCGGCGCTTAGGTTGTTCTGGGCAACCTCAAACAGTTCGCGTTCCTCAAACCTAATGTGCTCTTCTAATAGTTCACCGAATTTTTGTAGATTAGAAGAAGTGCGCTCACTCTTCGAATGGATAAACCTGCGAAGTGCATCATGCTCTTCATAAAGCCTTTTTGCCATCCCAGATTCACCTGCAGCCTCAAGATTTGACCCAATATGTAATTCTTCAATTTGGAAATGTGGTTCCAGATCAGTCTTAAAGTAAAGTTCTATACTTACCCACATATCACGTAGAGAAAGGTCACTTTCTGTTCCGCTTTTCTTTGCCTTCCGTGCCAAGACAAGACCGCGATGATGGTCATTAGACAAAGCCCGTAACTCAGGTACTCTTTTCATCGGGTAGAGCCTTTAAATGTAATTAGGCATGTACGAAACGTTAAATCGAAAAAAATGAAGTTAGTTTCAAGTATTTTAGCCTGAGAGAGAATAATGGTTGGTATTGCCAGGTGTTTAACTTTCCTTGGCATTTGTATTGTTTTTCCAAGCCGTATTTTTTCAAGTACCCCCGCTGATGCTCTTTTACTCTCCTACACTACAATGATTTTGGCTATGTCACAATTAAATGTTGAATTTGATTTAAGAATTTATAAAACCCT
>CAXBGL010000139.1:0-7086 GCA_963975255.1 uncultured Nitrosomonas sp.
AAATAGTCTCCTTTGTACGAAAATACACTCACAATTGAATTACGCGACAGGCCCCAGATTGCCTTTTCCGCCCATGATTTCATTACCTTTCATTTTGTTATTCACTAAAGGCAAGATCAGTGTATGGGCATGAGGCGCACTCTCATCCAGGTGAACATCAAAGGATAGCAATTCACCCGGTATATTCTTCTTAACCCATTGCAGGCAATCTTTAAAAAATAGCCGGGTGTCTTTCTGGTGTCGATCAATCGGTAGGCTGAAAATTACCTCCAAGGCCATGACCCCATTTTTTCGGGGCTTGTCTATGCCAGCCTTAACCATTAAAACCTTGGGATAGCGGTCAATCTGTTCTGCCGTATAAGCACGCGTTAAGGCATAGTTGAGTGACGTTCTGAGTGGGTCAATATTTGCACCTGCACCACGTTCAGCCTGTAATGTGCGTTTATTGTGCTTCAATGCGTTCAGAACGCCATTCCTGCCCTTTACCTTACCCAGTCTAAGTTAAGTGGCTTGCCGCCATGACTAACCGTCAGCCAGCCGGGATAAGTGCAAATAAACCGCCCATAGCTCAATCATACTAAGTGAGGCGATATCAGCACCTATGCCAAGATGAGAAAATCGAATTAACAACATTTCAAGCTGTTGCAGCCAGGTTTCATTCATGAGTTCCACCACTGCACAATATATAGCAGCCTACTCGATGCTTGATACCGTTTTCTGCTTCCACGACTTGCCAAATAGTTTCAACTTGCGATTCCCCGTGGTCTTGCCACGGGGAGGATTATAGTTTGTGTTTTTGAAGTCAGCGTAGCGCGCCGTTTTCGGTTTTCTGCGCCGTAATACCCCGCGGTCTTGCCGCGGGGATAGGTGCAGGGCGCGCGGAGCAAATTTATTTTTGAAACCCTGTTGACGCAGTTGCAATATTCTTGCAGGCGGATGATAAATACCTAAAATACGGCTTGCTTCAAAGGTATTGACACTGGATTTTCTTAATGACTGCAAAAATCTTGTACATTGTTCTTTGACTGAATTGCCGCCAAAATGACGATTGATTTCTTGAAATACTGTTTCTTTGTGGGGTTGTATTTTTTTTATCATTTTAACCCCCCCTGATTTCTGTTTCTAGCTTGGCGCAGCTTTCCTACATTCCAGCTAGTGATACGAGGCGTTAAGTTTTGGGGTTCCGGAATGTGGCCACTTTTTATACCACGCCAAATTGTGGCAGCGGAGCAGGCATACAAAGCCATGACTACCTGTAATCGTACTTGTGCTGCATCAGGTAGTAGATCGAAATTTTTGAGGGATTCGGGGATTGAACTAGAAGTAATTTGTTGAGACACGTTAAGCACCTTTATGTTATATGGTGCTTCGCACAATATTCCATTAGGGCGCCATTATGGCAAGGGCAACAAACCTAATGGTAGGTTGAGGGCAACTAAGGGCTATTATTTTCCTCTCGCTAAATCTGGCCTTGTTACCATATCAATTGCTTCAGCTTCACGTTTAGACAGTTTAAATTCTGTTGTTAACCAGTCAACCACTACATTTTGATTTGTCCATGTATCACGATCATTTACATCGAACTGATCACCATAAAAACAGTTAAGAACTTTTTTTTGTATTTTCATTAGCTTGGTGCCATGGACTCCATTAAGAAATGTTTCATTCGGAAGAGATATATTTTCTTCATGTGCCTTTATAGAAACATCTTTCTCACCAATAGACTTTCTAAATGCAGCACGCCTAAGTTGTAGACTTGTATCGTCCCCATCGAAACCATCGAAGAATTGTCTGTGAGTATCAAAAATCTTATTACTAAAATAGTATCGTCTAGCCCAATCTGGATAACAACCTATATTTTTAAAATTTTGATAATAACCACTCATAAAAATATAAATGAAATCGCTATCAGTAGTGCAAACCCTTGAAAACCACATGCATTATTTATCGGACTGACGAAGTAAAACTCATTAACTTTTGGAGAAAAGTTAATCAACATTCTGCTTGCTGAAAAATGCAACACTATTTAGTCGCTAGAAATCATTTTACTGAAAATGCTGCCGTGTTCTATTGGCAAAGGCAACGAGTGAAAGCATAACAGGGACTTCAACCAGTACACCCACGACTGTTGCAAGAGCGGCACCTGAGTGCAGACCAAATAAACTAATAGCCACGGCCACGGCAAGTTCAAAGAAATTGGAAGAACCAATCAGCGAAGCGGGGGCTGCGATATTGTGCGGCACTTTCCACAAATAAGCCCAGCCATAAGCGATTGCAAAAATCCCGTAGCTTTGTATCAGCAATGGCACAGCAATCAGCCCGATCACAAGGGGCTGCTCAAGAATGGTTTGGGCCTGAAACCCAAACAGCAGCACGACTGTCACCAGAAGACCTATAATTGAATATGGTTCAAGATGGTTGGCAAAGCGTTTTAGGGCTTCTCCGTTACCGTTCTTTCTGATAAGTAGATTGCGCGTTACATATCCGGCCACCAGTGGAATAACGACATACAGCACCACAGAGAGCAACAGGGTTTCCCAAGGCACAACAATATCTGTGATGCCGAGCAAAAACGCTGCAATCGGGGCAAAAGCAAACACCATGATAAGATCATTGATGGATACCTGCACCAGCGTATAACCCGCATCACCTTTCGTAAGTTGGCTCCACACAAACACCATCGCCGTACAAGGCGCAACGCCGAGCAGGATCATCCCCGCGATGTATTCCTTCGCCGTTTGCGGCTCCACTATCCCTGCGAAAATATGTTCAAAGAACAAGATGCCTAAAGCCGCCATTGTGAAAGGTTTAATCAGCCAATTCACAACCAGTGTAATGCATAATCCGCGTGGCCTGCTCCCAAGGTCTTTAAGGCTGGAAAAATCTACCTTAATCATCATCGGGTAAATCATTACCCAGATAAGCACCGCAACCACGAAATTGACGTTGGCATATTCTAGTCCAGCCACCAACTGGAAGAGTGATGGAAATACATAACCTAAACCGACTCCGGCAAGGATGCACAACCCCACCCATAGACTTAAATAGCGACCAAAAAGGCCAAGAGGTGATTTTTCGCTCATAATAGAAGCTCCTTTTCAATACGGTCTTTAAGCATAGTAAATGCTTCATCAAAAGCTGCATTTATTTCTTTTTCTGTGCCTTCGGCTTTTGCAGGATCAGGCGTACTTCAATGTAATTTTTCATTAACAGCACTCCCTATCTTTGGTAAAAAACTCAATAATTTCTTTTGAGCCTTTGGCATCTATGCGACAGGATACTTCGTCGTCTCGACAACAATTTTCTACCATATAACGAATAAGCTCGCGGATACGTTCAAAGCTAGCCGTATAAATAATCTGACGACCATCTTTGCGAGATTCAATCAGTCCTGCTTCGGTTAATTGTGCCAGATGAAAAGATAATGAATTGTGAGCCATGCTAAGTTGTTCACTAATCGCTCCGGCAGGCAAGCCAGATGATCCTGCTTCAACGAGCATTCTGAATGCTTGCAGACGTGTTTCTTGTGCCAAGGCACTAAATGCTATGATTGCGTTTTGTATATCCATATGTCGAATTTACTCGACACATCAATATATGTCAAGAATTATCGACATATTGATTCCTGCAAACTGTAATGTCACTCTTTAATGTGTAAGAAAAAAGGCCCTTTTTTGAACACTGTCGACCCAATGCGGAAGTTGAGGTATGAATATGGCAACGTCCGCTCAGGGTTTGTTACCTGACTTATTGAAGACATCTGGTGAACTAAGTTCAAGCCGTCTGAAACCTTAGGCATCATGATTTGGGCTAAGCGCGGCACCTACCTATAGAACTCCAGACCTTTGCACCCCCCTCCACTGCCACTAAAAACCTCTATCAAGCTTGTGTTATAAAATCTAGAGCAAAGCAGAAGGTATAATTGACCTGGAATAACCTGAGCGCTTGATGCTCCAATCATTTATTTTGCTTGCCTATTGCTCCCGACTCTGTCCTGGACATATTAATTAGTAGTGTCGAAAAGTATTACACTTTATATATTCCGGCTAGAATGTAATAGAGCATAAGTTTATTAAACAACATCTTGAAAATATGGCATAAATATTGCTTGATATAAAACTTAGGTATAAAAGTTCTCAGTTTACGGATAACCCAATATTTACCTCCATATAAATATAATAATTTAAGGAACCCTCATGGCTATTACCAGTGAGCAAAACACACAAATTGTAAAAATTGTAGTCGCTCTATATAACGGCGGAATTAGCGGAAATAACCTGTCAGCATTAGCTGATTTGGTTGATGGTGGAATGTCCATTGCTGCTTTGTCAGATGCGTTAGCGGCTTCTTCTTCATTTACCGAGAATATTATCGCGGGCAAAACGACAGTCCAAAGTCAGGTCAATGTATTAATGAATAACTTTGGATTGGTTGCAGATAGCGACCCGACTAGTCCTGGTTCTCAAGCTCAAGCTTTCTTTACAGCAAGAATCGAGGGTGGTGCAGGCTTCGGTTCTATCATTAATGAATCGGTTGCTTTCTTGTCACAAAGTAACCTGCCGGCAGAATTTGCTGAAGTTGCCGCATTGCTCAATAACAAGACATTGGTTGCAGAGGAATATGCCTTAAGAAATAAGCCTGACGATTTTGCAACAAACATTGCACTATTGGTTGATGTGACCGCAAGCAGTCCTGCAACACGTGCAGAAGCTATTTCATTTGTAGATATTTTTGATGCGAATAAAATTTCACTAACTAGCGAGGCAGACGATCTGCCAGGTACCCCTGGAATTGATGTCTATTCCGGTGTCTTCGACCCAACTGGTAATGCGACGACAATATCGAATGCTGATGTTCTGGATGGTGTCGGAGGAACCGATATGCTGAACATTCGTATTGCGAGCGCATCGGCAGGGGGGAACACGATTTCTCCTGTTTCATCCAATGTTGAAAAAATCTTCCTCACAAATCAGGCGACAACAGATTCGTTTGTGCTTAACTTCATCAATATTACAGAAGAAGTCGAAGTTTGGGATAAGGGCTCTGTTTCAGGTGCCAATACCACAGTTATCAATGTTGATCCAACAGTCACTGCTGGCATGGCTACCACCCTTGGCTTTTATGAAGTCAATTTCAGTGGCGACAGATCGGGATCTTCCGATGCATTCACATTGGCTCTCAAGGGTGCGGGCAAGGCGACACAACCGACGAATTTCAGTACGGTTACCACTTCGGGAACGAATGATAACACCTTTGAGATCGCCAATATCTCTAGTACAGGGACTCTGTCAAATGTAAGCCTTGGTGTAGACGCAATGACGCTCAACACAGTCAATGTTTCAGGCGACGCTGCCTTGATGCTTGGTGGTCATAATAATTTCATCGGCTTGAACACGGTCAGTGCCTCCGAGATGACTAAAGGTGGCCTCAGTATCGATGCCCGCGGCAGCAATGAAGCCAACTTCAAGTTCACGGGCAGTTCTGCTGACGATCGCATTGTCTTGAAGAACAGCACCATTAACACAGCAAGTTCGCTTGATGGTGGCGCAGGAAAAAATACGCTCGCCTCACAAAATTTTAACAATCTAAACGCAACTGTGGTCAACCAAGCAACTGGGTTTGAAGTTCTCGAGGGTGTTGCTGGCGCGGAAAACTTAGATGCAGCAAAATTCACGGGTATCAACGAGTTCCTTTTTAGCGGAACTACGGGTCAAAACAACGGTTTTGATATCAGTAATATTGAAAGTAACGACCGAATCGCATTGTCGACCGACATTATATCGGGTGGAAATCACGCGCTTCGTTTAAATGGCAAAAATGCTGGCAATACAGCCACTGTTGAATTGCGTGCCATCGATGAAACCAATGGCGAAACAGTCCTTACGGCCACTTCCAATAATAACGATAGATATGGGATTGAAATACAGTCTAATATTGCATCATTCACGCTTGACTCAACAGGTACTAGCGCCAATGCAAACGTGATCGAAACAAACCAGAATAATAATTTCTTTGGTTATGCGTTTGAAAATTCAACAACCCCTGTGTTCAATATTACTGGGTCCCATGACGTGAGTATTATGGCCAAGACAGGCGTTGACATTTCAGACGGTACAAAATTGGCTGGTTTTTCCAATGCGGTAGCTGTCGATGCTAACAATTTCACTGGAATTTTGCGGGTCGCGGGTTCCTTGTTTGATGATGTGATCAAAGGTGGTAGCGAGGCTGACATCATCTATAGTCTGGGTGGTGCTGACACGTTAACGGGTAATGACGGCGCCGATCAGTTCCGCTTGGCCGAGTTCTACAACACGACCGATGTGATCACCGATTTCGTCAAGGGCACGGACAAGGTCGGCCTTAATGAGTTTGATTTTGCCAACACCACAGCAACACAAGCCGGAGCAACACTGTCGACTACTGACTATGTCGACAACCGCTCTGGAATCACTTCCATCGGTAATGCAGATGCAAAGAAAGTGATCGAGTTACAAACGTCTCTAAGCAGCGGTCAGATTGCAGCAGATACGGGTGCAGCCGTCGAGGCTTATGTACTGGTTCACAACACGACATCTGGAAAAGCTGAATTGTGGTATGACGATAATTGGAGCGATGCTGGCGGCCGTGACCATATCGTTACCTATGACAATGTAGTGGATTTGGTTGGTGTTCAGGACTTCTCCAATTCAGATTTTGTGGAATATCTGTTTTGATAATATTTATGGCAAAATGAATTGAGTAAGGCATCGTTGGCTGCTGATTTTAAATTGTGGCCACTTGTATTTTTCAGATTCTTACGATGTCTTCTCCTTTTATCTACGACTTGACCTAAATGGCAACGGCAAATATAACCCCCCGCTTGCTAAGATAGTGGGGACTTTTAATCTCTGCTTAATCTGCCCGACTTTACATTTCAAACTGTCTATTGAGTTGAGTAGTACCGCACAAGGTTTGACTAGCTACTCCACGTTGACCGACCGCTTTTTAAGGTTGAGCAGCCGTTCATTAGAAACAGGTGACCGGCTGTTGTTGGCCCAGACTGTGTGAAAACTCAATTGGATATATAATTATATTTTCCAGTTAGAT
>CAXBGL010000140.1:0-7066 GCA_963975255.1 uncultured Nitrosomonas sp.
GTACCCAAGGCTTCACTTGCTGGTTTTTAACTTGTTCTGTTCTGAATTGAACGCAAGTGCTCTCTACGCCGCGGATCAACTGTGTCTCCAGTCGCGAGCACACTCAATTCAAAACAGACCGGCGTTTAAATTCCATCAACTGGTGCAGTATTCAGGTTAAAATCGCGCTTCTGTTAAATCTTGAACATAAAATCTAAAAAATGCATCCAATGCTCAATATTGCGGTAAAAGCCGCGCGCCGTGCTGGCGGAATCATCAATCGTGCAGCGCAGAATCTTGATTTTCTAAATGTTTCAAAGAAATCACACAGTGATTTTGTCAGTGAAGTGGATGGCGCCGCGGAAGAGGCGATTATTAAGATTATATTGGATTCTTATCCAAAGCATTCAATTCTAGCAGAAGAAAGTGGTGCCCGAGGTGATCAAGAAGACCCAGAGTTTCAGTGGATTATAGATCCACTGGATGGCACGACTAACTTTCTTCATGGCTTCCCTAAGTATTCAGTTTCGATTGCATTGAGACATAAAGGTGTGCTGAGTCATGCAGTGGTATACGACCCGGGAAATGACGAGTTATTTGTTGCCAGTCGTGGACGTGGTGCTTATCTCAATGATCGTCGTTTACGGGTCAGTAAACGTACTAAACTTGCTGATAGTCTGATTGGTACTGGCTTCCCTTTTCGTGAGTTTTCTCATATGGATGCATATCTTGCCATGTTCAAGGATATTATCCCGAGAACAGTGGGTATTCGCCGCCCTGGATCTGCCGCGCTGGATTTGGCCTATGTTGCAGCGGGGCGTTATGATGGCTTCTGGGAGATTGGTTTAGCGCCATGGGATATGGCGGCAGGTTGTTTGCTTATTACTGAAGCAGGTGGGCTGGTTGGTGACCTGGAAGGTAATGATACACACATTGAGCGTGGCAATATCGTTGCTGGAAATCCGAAGGTTTTTGGGCAATTACTGCAGGTGATTGCGCCCCACTTAACAGAAGCGTTGCGTAGTAAGGCTGCACCATAACAGAGTACGTTTATTTATCCGTAAATATCAAGTTGAAGGATTACTAGGAAATTTGTGTCTCAGGTTGTTCAACAGGCAAGAATTCGTGATCTTCATTTGATTCAACCAGCGATCCCAATTCTTCCAGTGGAGGGAGTTCTTCAAGTGTACGTAGACTGAGATCATTAAGAAATGTTTTCGTGGTTGCAAATAATGCAGGCCTTCCTGGAACATTTCGATGACCAATTGTGTCTATCCAGCCCCGTGCTTCCAGTGTTTTAATAATTGATCCTGAGACTGTGACGCCTCGGATTTCTTCAATATCGCCACGTGTTACGGGTTGGCGATAGGCAATGATTGCGAGGGTTTCTAATACAGCACGTGAATAGCGCGGCGGTTTCTGCGGGCTGAGTCGATCAAGAAATTTCTGCATGGATGGCTTGGTCTGGAAACGCCAGCCACTCGCAACATGGACTAACTCAATACCGTGTTGTGACCATTCTTCGCGTAATTCTTCGACTAATTGAGTCAATAGGTTTGTCCCCAATTCATTCTCGAACATTTTCTTTAATTCAGATATGGGTAATGGATCCTGTGCGGTCAGCAATGCCGTTTCCAGGATTTTTTTTATCTGTGTCGGATTCAGTGAGTCAGATATATTAGTCGGATCGGATGGTGTCAATTGATCGAACATAAATGATTCCAAAAACCTTTGGTTGCGTGATTTCTACTAAGAGTTCCTTGGCAAGTTCCAGCAATGCGAGGAAATTGACGACCAGTTCTGCTACATTGGCGGTGGGGCTGAATAATTCATAAAAGTCGACCTGGTCACGGTTGTGCAAGTAACGCAAGACCTGGCTCATATATGCGCGCACTGAAAGTGTTTCACGGTTTACTTGATGATGACGGTTGTTTTTTGCGTGGGTGAATAAAGTAACCCAGGCATTGCGTAAATCATCTATATGAACATTTGGTAGTTGCATGACAGTTTCTTTTTCAATCCACACTTGAACTATTGTAAAGTCACGCTCAGCTTGTGGCAATTCATTGAGACGCAATGCGGAGAGTTTCATCTGTTCGTATTCAAGCAAACGACGCACCAATTCAGCCCGGGGATCGTTTTCATCTTCAGCTACGGATACAGGCTTGGGTAATAGCATGCGTGACTTGATCTCAATTAAGAGGGCTGTCATGAGGAGGTATTCCGCTGCCAGCTCCAATTGATCGGTGCGCATTATCTTGACATAGGCCATGTATTGCCGTGTGAGTTCGGCCATGGGTATATCCAGGATTTCCAGGTTGTGTTTGCGGATGAGATAAAGCAGCAAATCCAATGGGCCTTGAAAAGTATCCAGAAACACTTCCAAAGCATCGGGCGGAATGTACAAATCCTGTGGAATCTCCATTAACGATTTGCCACAGATCTTTGCAACAGGATGAGGTTCAACCGAAGCAATAAGCGGATTCATTAGCTCACGTTGGCATAGTAATTTTATTATTTAAAAACAGTATTGTTAACGATCTATGTTTCAAGAATAATTAAGCCCCATTGCTTCTCTAACCGCGCGCATGGTTTCTTCTGCGAGTTTATTCGCTTTTTCACAACCATCAGCAATGATATTACGTACTAGCGTCGGGTCTTCTTCATACATTCTGGCACGTTCGTGCATAGGTTCCTGCTCTGTCAGTATCGCATCAATTATGGGTTGCTTGCATTCTAGACAGCCAATTCCTGCACTGCTGCAACCTTGTTGCACCCACTGCCTGGTGTTGTTATCCGAATAAATGAGGTGAAATTGCCAAACTGGACATTTGGCTGGATCACCTGGATCACTACGTCTTACCCGTGCTGGGTCTGTGGGCATGGTGCGAATCTTTTTTCTGACATTGTCGGGTGCTTCGCGTAAGCCGATGGTATTGTTATACGATTTAGACATTTTTTGGCCATCAAGTCCAGGCATTCTAGATGCTTGGGTGAGCATTGTATCAGGTTCAGACAGAATCATTTTTCCACCTCCCTCGAGATAACCGAATAACCGTTCCCGATCACCCATATTTATATTTTGTTGCTCATCCAGTAATGACTTTGCAGCAGCCAAAGCAGTGTCATCACCTTTCTCCTGAAAACGATTACGCAATTTACGGTAAAGCTTGGATTTCTTGGAACCGAGTTTCTTGATGGCCAACTCAACTTTTTCCTCGAAGCCAATCTCTTTGCCATAAACATGGTTAAAGCGGCGAGAAATTTCTCGAGCAAATTCAATATGAGGTGCCTGATCTTCACCAACTGGTACGCGGTTTGCACGGTAGATAAGAATATCCGCACTTTGTAGCAAAGGGTAGCCAAGAAAACCATAGGTGCTTAAATCTTTTTCAGTCAATTTTTCTTGTTGATCCTTATACGTTGGGACGCGTTCAAGCCAGCCAAGTGGCGTTATCATAGAAAGTAACATGTACAATTCAGCATGTGCCGGGACTTTTGATTGAATAAACAAAACGGCTTGAGACGGGTTTACTCCAGCAGCGAGCCAGTCTATAACCATATCCCAAACATTCTTTTCGATAATTTCCGGTGAATCGTAATGTGTCGTAAGGGCATGCCAATCAGCGACAAAAAATAGGCATTCATACTGCTGTTGTAGTTCCAGCCAATTTTTCAGTACACCATGGTAATGGCCTAAATGTAGGTTGCCAGTAGGGCGCATACCCGATAAAACGCGGTCAGCAAACATGTTACATGTCCTAAATTAATACATTGTTAGGGAAGTGCAGATTTTTCATGAGTCAATATCTAATGACAAAACCCACCAATTAACGTTGCAATTATTGGTGATAGTTTGTGCTATTGCCCGAGGTTATCATATTGATATAAAATATTTTATCTCATAATCTATCTGACACAGAATAAATCGACGCTTTCTTAGATATACAGTCCAAAAATCATTACTATCATATGTTTCATCATGGTAACAATCGGCCAAATAATGGCACCCAAAAAACCACTGAATAGCAAAGCCAACAATATTATGAAACCATAAGGTTCAATGCGGGAAAAGTGATAAGCAATACGGTGGGGCAATAAACTAACTGCCATGCGACCGCCATCCAACGGTGGTAGCGGCAGTAGATTAAGTACCATCAGTATAATATTAATTTCAATACCTGCTATGCCCATTAACATCATTGGCTTAGCAAAGTCACTGTTTGGTAATAGTGTCAGGCCGAGCTTGACGACTAAAGCCCAGAAAAATGCCATGACAAGATTTGCACCAGGTCCGGCGATAGCCACCCAGAGCATATCGCGTTTGGGTCGGCGTAAGTTGGCAAAATTGACAGGTACTGGTTTAGCCCAGCCGAAAAGAAAACCTGCGCCAACGGTTAGTTTACTGAGGACAAACAACGTAAGGGGTACAAGGATAGTCCCTACTAAGTCTATGTGTTTGATAGGGTTGATACTAATGCGCCCTTCATTATGTGCTGTAAAATCACCAAAATGTTTGGCGACATAGCCATGTGCTGCCTCGTGCAAAGTAATGGCAAAAATCACAGGGAGTGCATAAATAGCGATGCCTTGGACAATACTATCCATGTGTGAGCCCAAATAGCGTAAGGCTGCCTTTACCCTGGCGTACTAGTTTGGGTACATCATCCGTTAGATCGATCACACTGGTCATCTCTATACCACAAGAGCCTGCATCCATGATCAGTTCGACCTGGTGTTCTAGACGATCGCGAATTTCTTCAGCATCATTAAGGGGCAATTCGTCTTCAGGCAATATCAATGTGGAGCTGAGTAATGGCTCACCTAATTCTTCTAATAATGCCTGCACAACAGGATGATCAGGAACGCGTAAGCCAATGGTATAGCGCTTAGGATGTTGCAAGCGGCGTGGCACTTCACGGCTGGCTTGAAGTATAAAAGTGTAACTGCCGGGTGTGCTGGTTTTGAGAAGCCGGTACTGACTGTTATCTACCTTGGCATAATGCGAAATCTCAGCTAAATCTCTACACACCAATGTGAAATGATGTTTTTCATCTACCTGTCGTAGGGTGCGTATGCGTGACATGGCATTTTTGTTGCCGATCTGACAACCCAGTGCATAGCAAGAGTCCGTCGGGTAAACGATGATTCCCCCACTTTGTACGATAGCCACTGCTTGTCGTATCAATCGTAGATGCGGGTTGTTGGAATGAATGGAAAAAAATTGTGCCACGAAAAGAAGGTTATTTGCTTTAGTGAGTATTAGGTTACAGTATACATTGGAGCGTGCAGATTCTTATGATCAAATCGATGCGTTCCAATCATGCCAAACGGGTGTGCACCCTGTGGGTAAATCGGGAAGTTGGCCGAGATCAAAATAGCTCTCACCTGTTCCATGATAATCTGATCCGCATGAAGCCAATAAATCCATACGCTGCGCATGCTGCGCAAATAGCAATGTTTGTTCTGGCGTATGGCTAGCAGTAATCACTTCAATACCTGCTCCTCCCAGACTACGAAACTCATGTAACAACTCATCCAAAGAGTTTTTTCCTAATTTATAACGTGCGGGATGTGCAATCACGGCTCTGCCGCCACTATCGGTTATCCAGCTAACCGCATCACTCAAAGAAGCCCATTGATGCGACACGTATCCGGGTTTACCTTTGACCAAGAATTTCTTAAAGACAGACTTTACATCTTTGGCGTGTCCATGCTTAACTAAAAAACGCGCAAAGTGGGTGCGACCGATTAATTGTCGTTCTCCTACATGGGCATACGCCCCTTCAAGACTTCCGTGAATACCACATTTTTCTAGTTCGTTAGCAATACTGTGAGCACGCTCTGTTCGACCATGACGAATTGATAATAGGCCTTCTATGAGTGGTGCATACGTCAGATCGATATCCAGACCCAGAATATGCAACGTCCGCCCGCGCCAGGAGACGGAAATTTCCACGCCGTTGATAAGTGTGATATTTTTCTCGTTGGCAACACGACGTGCTTCATCCAGTCCTGCGACATCATCGTGATCGGTAAGTGCTAACGTTTTTACGCCGCGCATGGCTGCACGCTCCACTAGCTGTGTGGGTGACAAGAGACCGTCAGAAATTGTGGAATGACAATGCAGATCAATGTTAAGCATGAAGTAGTTTATTCCCATGTAACAATAGAACATCATAACAAATATGCAGCACGAAGAAAAATTATTGTATTGAATTATGAATTAGGTATGAATTAGATTAGCGAATATAGAATTTGAAGTGATCAGTTAGTTGAAGGAATACTGGTTTGGTGAAAACCAGAATTAACCCACAAGGAACAGAAATGGAAAAAAAATTGACTGTTTGGCAACATATTGCTGCTGCACCACATCGTAGCTTATTTTTGGTGGGTGCGCTTCAAGGCGTTGTCACGCTACTTTGGTGGGTATTTGATTTGGCCGGGCGCTATGCCATTGTAGGTAAAGCATTCGAATGGAGCGTGGCACCTACGTGGGCACATGCTTTCTTGATGATATATGGATTTTTCCCATTCTTTATTTTTGGCTTTTTGTTTACGACTTATCCAAACTGGATGAGTGGTGAAAAAATTAAACCACGCTATTTTCTAACTACTGCCTTACTGGCGGGAACGGGTGTCGTGTTTTTTTATTGGGGACTGGTTGCAGGGAAACCAATCGTGGCGACAGGTGTGGCGGTCATGTTGATGGGGTGGAGTGTTGCCGTTTATGCAATGTTGCGTGTGTTACTGGGTGCTTCTGGTCAAGATAAACGACATGCAATCGTAACCAGTACGGCGATTTTATTTGGCTGGCTGGGCGTTGCGACCTATCTGATCTGGTTGTTGACGGAGAACGTATTAATGCTGAATTTTTCCCGTAGCGCAGGTATGTGGTTTTTCTTGTTGCCAATAGTTGTGACTGTATCGCATCGAATGATTCCATTTTTCTCGAGTCGGGTATTGGATAACTATATTCTGATTAGACCTTATTGGATACTCTGGTTAATGCTCGCTTGTACAGCAGGGCATGGATTATTACAGTTGTGCGAGATGTTGCCATATCTATGGCTGTTTGATTTTCCGC
>CAXBGL010000141.1:0-6979 GCA_963975255.1 uncultured Nitrosomonas sp.
TGGGCGAAACTGTTGTACCTGCGTGATTACGGAGACACCGAAGTTGGTGGCTTTGGGATTACATCAGAGGAGGATCTGCTGCTGGTGCAGGACCTGCAGCTTGTGGAACAGACCTGCTCGGTGGCTCACGTGGCCTTCGACGATGAGGCGGTCGCGAATTTCTTTGACGACCAGGTGGACGCGGGCCTCCGTCCAGAACAGTTTGGTCGGATCTGGATTCATACGCATCCGGGAGATTGTCCCTTGCCCAGCCAGACCGATGAAAATACTTTTAACCGTGTGTTTGGTCGATCCGATTGGGCCGTGATGTTCATTCTGGCGCGGACAGGGCGAACATATGCTCGGTTAAAATTTAATGTGGGTCCGACGGCAGAATACGAAATCCCAGTAAAACGGGATTACTCTCAAACATTTGCCGGTAGTGATCCAGAACGTTGGGAGGATGAGTATTTAAGTCATGTGCATCCGCAACAGAACAGTCGCCTGTTCCAGTCTGCTTTTGATCAGACCGCAGATTTTGACTGGGATGAAGACTGGCTCTTTGCTGATTACGAATTGAAAGGAGAACAGATTTGAATACA
This sequence comes from uncultured Nitrosomonas sp., assembly GCA_963975255.1. Taxonomy (GTDB): domain Bacteria; phylum Pseudomonadota; class Gammaproteobacteria; order Burkholderiales; family Nitrosomonadaceae; genus Nitrosomonas. The sequence goes on from CAXBGL010000141.1 coordinate 582, forward strand.
TTAAATGTGACTATCGATCGTTTCCAAAGACAAAGTGACCTGATCCCGGCGGAACGGCTTTCTCAGTTGACGGCAACCGTCATCGGAGTGGGGGCCATTGGTCGTCAGGTGGCGCTGCAACTGGCGGCGATTGGGACACCACGGATTCAGCTGATTGACTTTGATAGTGTGGAGTCGACCAATATCACGACTCAGGGATACCGAGCTCAGGATCTGGGGCAGCTTAAAGTAGACACGACAGCCAGAGCCATCCAGGAGCTTGACGATTCAATTCAGGTAACGGTGATTATGGATCGTTATCGAGTGTCCGTTCCTGTGGGTGAGGCTGTCTTCTGTTGTGTGGACTCGATATCAGCCCGTGCGGTGATCTGGCGATCCGTCAACAGAAAATGCGATTTCTGGACAGATGGAAGAATGCTGGGAGAAACAATTCGGATACTGACAGCAACTCAGCATCATGGAATGAAACAGTATGCGAAAACACTTTTCCCACAAAACGAGGCACAAACCGGAAGCTGTACATCACGCAGTACGATTTATGCAGCCAGCATTGCTGCAGGACTTATGGTTCATCAATTCACTCGCTGGCTGCGAACTATTCCTGTTGATTTTGATACGACCTTCAATCTTCTCGCTGGTGAAACATACTTAAAATGAAGTTTAAAATGGGCAGACATATTAGAGAAAAGCAAAAGAAATAACATGGGATAACGGGCCACCTGTAGTGGTGGCCCGTTATCCTTATTTTAGCTATCAGAGATCATGGATTTTCTAGTTCAGAGCAAATTTTCTGCTGATATTTGAAACAGTATCAGTTCGACTTATGGCTACAGAATCTTTTTTTTCTCAATCGAAACGCTAACGAATGTAGGACAGTCGAACTAGAAAGGAGATGAAATATTCTCTCGATTCTTGAAATCAATTTTGAGTAAAGGTCACGCTATTTATTAGTAGTATTAGAAATGGTGATCAGGTCGAATGAATTAGGAACATGCGTCTTCAGCAGGAATTGAACGCCGTGGACATTTGGGTTTATATTTCGAATACTGTTTTCTCTTGTTATTCTTCCTCAGAATAGTTGACACTCTTTTTAAATCGCCCACTATTTCTGGGAATCTTCACATTTTGAAACCGTGCCTATCTCGTAGTTTTAAATGCTGGTCAAGTGCCAATAGATCATTCGAAGTTCAGACTGTATTTTAATCACGATTACCTTAGATTTATAACGGCCCAACTGGTTCAGAGTTGAGAGCCTGTCATGATCGCGTAATGAATCAAGTTCTCTTGTGCCGCAGACGAAAACAGTTTCTCATATTGGTCGATGCCAGTTGCTTTAACCTTTTTTTACCGCAGTTAGTGCTCATGGACCGATACATCATGTTGCTCATTATTTCCATGTGAGTGGCCATCACGTATTTCCGGAGCAAGGATATTCGGGTTAACTCCCGCACCGTGATGGTAGACTATTAAACCACCGAGATAACCGGTTAGCATCAATAGCACAACTCCACACAATGCTACAGTCAATTGCAGCTTAGTGGCTGCTGTTGTTCGCCCTCGCCAGCTTACTGTCGATAGCCAAGTGAAGAGAATGAGCATCGCCAATCCAAATCCCAAATGCCAGTACATGAGTACGTGGCCTTGTTCGGTATGAGCTGGCACCGTAAAGTATGCCAATCCGCCTGCGGTGGAGGCGAGCCAACCCGAAACCATTCCGACCAGCAACATTCCTGCGGCCACTCGATGCTGTATCTCGTTCGCTCTCCACCACGCCCACAGTAAGAGTACAACGCCCCCCAGAAGAAATGCAATTGGAAAGTGGACCAGTGCAGGGTGCAATTCCCATGGTTTTGGGAGAATATTATCCATAATGTATTCAACTTTCCGAAGGGTTCATTTTGATCGATACTCATTACTTATATAATTGAGCTTGCCGCAAACGTAAAGCGTTGCCGATGACGGAAACTGAGCTAAGACTCATTGCAGCTGCAGCGATCATAGGATTCAACAGAGCCCCCATTCCAAGAAACGGAACCAGTACTCCACTGGCAACGGGCACGCCAAGAATATTGTAGATAAATGCGAAGAATAAGTTTTGGCGGATATTGCGCATAGTACTGCGACTCAATCGGACAGCTTTAACAATGCCACGTAGGTCTCCTTTCACTAACGTCACACCGGCACTTTCGATGGCCACGTCCGTGCCTGTCCCCATCGCAATACCTACGTCAGCTTCAGCAAGTGCTGGTGCGTCATTAATACCATCGCCAGCCATCGCCACTTTACTACCTTTTGTCTTCAGTGCTCGTACTCTCGCGTTTTTGTCTTGTGGACTAATGCCTGCTTCCACTTCGTCGATGCCAAGATTCTTGGCCACTGCCAGCGCAGTACGCTTGTTGTCACCGGTGAGCATAATAATTCGTAAGCCCAAATCGTGTAGTTCTTGCACAGCGTCGGGGGTTGACGCTTTGATAGGATCAGAGACGGCCAGTAGTCCGGCGAATTGCCCATTAACAGCAACGAACATCACTGTATGACCATCGTGCTGCAGCGTTTCAGCACGTTCTCGCATTGTCTCAATGTTACGAACTCTTTGATCGACAAGAAAGTCAAGTTTACCAATCAAAACGCTCTTTCCTTTAACCGTTCCTGATACTCCACCCCCGGTTGTGGAATCAAACTCATCAACTGCTGCCAAGTCAATTCCTTTTTCCCTGGCAGCATCGATGATGGCACGGCCTAGTGGATGTTCGCTGTTTCGTTCGACCGCTGACGCATATTCCAATAGCTCCTTCTCTGAAATGGACTCTGTAGGAATGCATTCGGTGAGTTTGGGCCGTCCCTCCGTCAGTGTACCTGTTTTATCAACGACAATCGTATCCACCTGCTCCAGGACTTCTAAGACTACGGCGTCTTTGATCAGTACACCTTCCTGTGCTCCACGACCGATGCCAACCATGATTGACATCGGCGTGGCTAGGCCCAACGCACAAGGACAAGCGATAATGAGCACTGCGACAGCATTGATCAAAGCGAAACCAAGCCGTGGTTCTTCTGGAGATAACCATGCCCAAACAACAAATGTAACTATGGCGATTAAGACTACTGCGGGCACGAACCAGCTTGCTACCACGTCAACGATACGTTGTATTGGTGCACGGCTGCGTTGAGCGTCAGCAACCATCCGCACAATTTGTGACAATACAGTACCCTCACCTACATGTTTTGCTCGCATTTGGAACGAACCAGTCTGATTCACCGTGCCGCCCATCACTAGATCGCCCGTCTGCTTCGAGACCGGAACTGGTTCACCGGTTAACATTGATTCGTCAATCGAACTCTTGCCGGAAATGATTTCTCCATCAACGGGTATTTTTTCGCCAGGAACTACTTTGAGAATATCGCTCTCGCGAACTTCTTCTAATGGAAGCTCCTGCTCTTGCCCGTTAACGACAACACGGGCCGTTGGTGGTGCTAGTGATAAAAGTTCACGAACTGCGTTGCCAGTTCGACGACGGGCACGTAATTCAAGCACTTGTCCCAATAATACCAAGGCAATGATTACGGCAGCAGCTTCAAAATATACAGCAACGTGACCATTTTCTTTGAAAGAATCTGGAATCATTCCGGGCACCAGCACCGCGGCTGTGCTATATAAATATGCCGCACCAACACCAAGCGAGACCAATGTGAACATGTTTAAGTTCCAATTGACTAAGGACCGCCAACCACGTTTAAAGAACGGCCAGCCAGCCCAGAGTACAATCGGTGAACTCAGCGCAAATTGAACCCAAGACGAAACAAACGGTGAAAATTCCAGTGCCTTATCGAGCATTGGCAACATCGCCAACAGCAGTACCGGTATCCCCAAAACTACAGCGACCCAGAATCGTTGTGTCATGCTCCTAAGTTGGGTGTCGTCATCTTCCTCAAGCGCGGTTACATACTTCGGTTCCAGTTCCATCCCACACTTTGGACATGTACCTGGTTCATTCTGCTCAACTTCCGGGTGCATCGGGCACGTATAAACTGTTCGAGACTCTGCAAGTTCTGGTTTGACTAATTCTAAGGCCATTCCACACTTTGGGCACTCGCCGGGTTTATCACTGCCGATTCCTGCACACATTGGGCAGAAATATTTGTGGGACTTTGCAGCTACTGCATGTTTTGTTGTGGCGTTTTTACCTCCCAGCTCTGATTCAGGATTACAATTTCCATGGCTTTTACCAGCACCGGTCTTCATGCTGGAATGCTGATTGTCTGGAGTCAGTAGAGCAGCCAAAGTCTGTTGCCTTTGGAATTTCTCTTTACAATTCTTACTGCAGAAATAGAATGTTGCTCCACCGAACTCACAATTTAACCCTGTTGCTTCTTCAACTTGCATCCCGCAAATTGGATCAATCGCCATATAACACGTTCCTGCTAGTTCATGTCGTTGTGATGTGTAAAGAGAGGGGCGCACATTCCCGGCTTCTTCGATATTGGATGCAACCTACTCGTGCTTTCTTCATGTCAAATGACATTATTTTGAGGTTCTCACTACTTTTTTTTCGATTCTCAATATAGTCATGGTATGGGGGGATAGGTTGTTTTCTATTCTATATTTAAATCGCAACCAGAATTATTCTATGAGTACGTTATCTGACGAACAGATTGCTTTATCTTGATGCTGAACACAGCATACGTCTTTATCATGGAGAATAATTCACAAGCTCAACGATTAAATCCCTGAACTCTTTTCATCAACAAAATTAGCGATTCAATCTGGAGTGTTCCAGACTTTTATTTGAATAAAGAAAGATTTGATTTCCCCATTCATCAGGATATTCTTTGACCTTCGAGAACGCTCCAAAACTAATGATTGAGTCATGATAAACTGGGTTGTTGTATATAATTAGTATTTCTTTATCGCTTCCTCGGGCAGACTCATCTATCTTGCAAATCACTTCTGACATAATATCAGCCGGAAATGGGTTATAGAAATAAAACATATTATAGTGGCCATAATTCTGAAATGCCGTTGCATCGCAACTAAACACATGACATCTATTCGCCCTTAGTTTTTTGAAATTATTTATTGCTATTGCAGCGATCTGTTCTGACAACTCAATTCCAGCAATTTCTGCAAAGGGAAACTTTAGCATTGATCGCATTGCGCTACCTTTTCCGGAGCCAATATCGATAATAGAGTCAGCGTTTGTAACACTAATATCTTTTAGTAATTGTATTAAATATTTATTTCCAGAAGGAGAAGACCGATACACAACATGAGGGTCATATCCAATTTCTTCAGGTTGTATTACAGTTAAAAAATCAACTCCTTTGAATCGTTCTAACATTAGTTTTGTTTTACGCGAAAACGTTTTGATAGTTAATTTTCGACACAATCTTGATATAGCTGCTTTCATGCTTTTCTCTAACTGAATATGTTTGGAACATCTAACTAGAAATAGAAACCCCTCGACTGCAAAGCAATTTTGCAGTCGAGGGGTTAGATGCAGAACCATTCCAGATTATTCATTGGAATTTGAAGATAAATTCAAAAGATAGTTCGTATTTCAAATAGATTTCGGTGACTTTCGCTAACTCAAAATGACAGTGAGACTTAAAAGTGTTCGACTTGCTATCAATTCCACTCAGGGTTTGCAGGAATTGAAAAAAGTATCTTTTCATGAATCCTTTTCGAGAATTTTGAGAGTGAGAAGTCTAAGGGACAGTGCTAACCCTTTCTTGGTAGAAGCTATTCACTTCGGCACTGACTAAGCTAACCCGTTTAGTGACCTAACCGAAAATCTAGATGCGGTGTCATAATCTGGACTGCACCGCGGTGACTATAGGATGGGTAATTGTAATAGCCGCGGTCGATGTGGCTTTGCCGGAAGGAACCGTGTCCATACTCACGTGCAGAATACCCGTGGTTGACATAACCGTGTTGGAGACGCTGCCTGTAAGTCGAGTGACCATATCCGGACGAACGGTATCCTTGCCTCGACGAAGTGTGGCCAAGATATCCATGAGCATAAGAGTTATCAGCTGCCTGTGCTGAATTTGTCGTGGATGCTACCAAGGCAATGAGAATACTGAGAAACAGAGCGAAACGTATCATAATGGATCTCCTTTTGGTCTTATAAACATGATTGTCTCAATGACATTGCCGCTTTTCTTTGATAGTTAATGACTCGACTAAATAACACTTTCTGTGCCAACTCTAAATAATGAGACACAACCAACTGACACACAGGGTTTTATAGCGAACAAAGTTAAGCCCTCGTTGACAGTTTGTTGTTGTCATGACGACGACGCGTTAACTCAAAACGATCACGTATCCTCCTCGAACCGCTGAGCGTTCACAAAATTCAGAAACTGGTATTGCTCAAATTTGTTATTAATGAAGATAA
>CAXBGL010000142.1:0-6952 GCA_963975255.1 uncultured Nitrosomonas sp.
ATTCTAAAGACTAATTAGATCCCCGTGGCAAGACCACGGGGAATCACAAGTTGACGATTAATAATTTGCTTGCAACCCTCAAAAATATAGAAATATACTTATAATTCCTATCTATATCACCAAAATAAGTATGTGCATGCTACACATTGTCTTGTCTTAACCACGCTTGCTAAGGTATAGTGCGCAATCTGCCATTTCATGTCCAAGCAGGAGAGTGCGCCAATTATTTTGGTGCCGCCGAAGGCGTAACCCCCCGGAATCGCTCAGGCCTGGTTAAGTTTAAATCTTATTCCCTGATAACCGTTTGTGACTGGCAATCTGGAGAGTGTTGAATAATATTTCAGCCACCGAAGGGGCACGCGGAAAATTTTCATCCGCAAATCTCTCAGGTAAAAGGGACAGAGGGGTAAAGTCACATAAGATGACTTACTTTTTTTATTTCCGGGAGAACAATCCGTGCTGAAAATGACACCCCTAAATCAAACGCATCGCGATATGAATGCCAAGATGGTGGATTTTGGTGGCTGGGACATGCCGTTACATTACGGCTCACAGTTAGACGAACACCATAATGTACGCAAAGATGCAGGCATGTTTGACGTATCGCATATGCTGCCAGTAGATATCAAAGGTGCGCATCCACGCGATTTTCTACGCCATCTGGTCGCCAATAATGTAGACAAACTGATGCTACCGGGCAAAGCACTTTACTCGTGCATGCTGAACCCCCAAGGGGGTGTCATTGATGATCTCATTATCTATTTTTTATCTGAATCCTGGTTCCGTATTGTGGTTAATGCAGGCACTGCTGATAAAGATGTTGCCTGGATACAGAAACAACGAGATGCAATAGCACCTGAGTTAGAAATTGCACCCCGACGCGATCTAGCAATGATTGCGATCCAGGGTCCAAACGCACGTACCAAAGTATGGCAGGTTATTCCAGGCGCCCAATCAGCAACAGAAGATTTAAAATTGTTTCAGTCCATAATTTTGGATAATTATTTTATTGCGCGTACTGGTTACACCGGTGAAGATGGTTTTGAAATCATTCTCCCCGCTGATGATGCAGCCACTTTCTGGAACACACTGCATACGGCAGGCGTCGCACCTGCCGGACTAGGCGCACGAGATACATTACGTCTTGAAGCGGGTATGAATCTTTATGGTCAGGATATGGATGAGACCACCAATCCAATTGAATCTGGATTGGGGTGGACCATTGACTTAAAAAGTGACCGTGATTTTGTTGGTAAGCAAGCACTTTTGGACAAATCTGCCACACAACAAATATTTGGCCTTATTCTTCTGGATCGTGGCGTACTACGGAGACACCAAAAGGTAGTGACACAACAAGGCAACCAAGAACATGAAGGTGAAATCACCAGTGGTGGTTTTTCACCAACAATTAATCAATCGATTGCGTTGGCACGTCTACCGTCACAGACTGAAATAGGTGATGAAGTCAATGTATTAGTACGAGACAAAAAACTGCGTGCAAAAGTAGTAAAATACCCTTTCGTACGAAACGGAAAAGTTTTAGTCTGATTTGAAACAGCAGTGAAATATTACTTAATTCTGGAGTAAAAAATGAGTATTCCAACACATCTAAAATATACCAAATCTCATGAATGGGTAAGACCTGAAGATGATGGCACCGTAACAATTGGGGTTACCCACCACGCTCAAGAATTACTGGGTGACATGGTATTTGTAGAGCTCCCACAGGTTGGGCGCACACTGGAACAAAAAGAAGAATGTGCCGTAGCTGAGTCAGTAAAAGCAGCTGCTGACGTGTATTCACCCCTAGCAGGGGAAGTGATTGCAAACAATTCCGCACTGGAATCAGAACCAGAACAAATCAATCAGGATGCCTATTCAGCATGGTTATTTAAATTAAAACCTGCCAATGCTGCGGACCTGGATGACTTGCTTGATGCAGCAGCCTATGAAGAATTACTCAAAAGCGAAGAACACTGACATTCGGCAATCAAAACTCTATTAATATCTATCCTCTATTTAAAGGCGAAAGTTTACTTATCGTAACTTTCTAATTTTTATACTCATTACTTTAAGACTGACCAACACAAACCATGCCGTTTATTCCTCATACTGAAGAAGATATTGCTACGATGCTTTCGAGTATCGGTGCAGACACTATTGAAACGCTTTTTGATGAAATTCCCAGCGACTTAAAAAATGGCCAATTAAAGCAAGTGCCGCCAGGGCTAAGTGAAATGGAAATATCTCGACTGATGATGGAACGTGCTCAGAAAGATGGGCTCTACCTCAATTTCATTGGTGCGGGTGCCTATGAGCATCATATACCTGCAGCTGTATGGCAAATTACCACGCGTGGCGAATTCTATTCTTCCTACACACCTTATCAAGCGGAAGCAAGCCAAGGAACCTTACAGCTCCTATATGAATATCAAACCATGATGGCATCATTAACAGGTATGGATGTATCTAATGCCAGTATGTATGACGGTGCTTCTGCATTGGCTGAAGCGGCACTGATGGCAGTACGCGCACACAAAACATCACGTCGCATTCTAATACCCAAAACCGTACATCCTGTGTATCGTAAAGTAGTGCGTGCCATTGTCAAGAACCAGAAAATTGATGTCGTCGAGTTGCCTTATTGTCCCCAATCAGGGCAAGTATTACCTGAATCACTTGAAGAATTCGGCAAAGAAGAATTTGCTGCACTGGTTATTCCACAACCTAACTTCTTTGGTGTGCTGGAAAACGTAGACTCCCTCACAGATTGGGCGCATACTAAAAATGCACTGGCTATCGGCGTTGTCAATCCTACAGCACTAGCACTGCTCACTCCACCGGGTGAATGGGGCAGCAAAGGTGCAGATATAGCAGTGGGTGAAGGTCAGCCTTTAGGAATTCCGCTCTCCAGTGGGGGTCCTTATTTTGGTTTTATGGCATGCAAAAATGCATTAGTCCGGCAAGTACCTGGACGGATTATTGGTCGTACCAATGATCTCGATGGTAAACCCGGTTTTGTACTCACGCTACAAGCACGTGAACAACATATTCGCCGATCTAAAGCGACATCCAATATCTGCACGAATCAGGGCTTGATGGTAACCGCCGCAACAATCTTTATGTCTTTACTTGGACCAGAAGGATTACGTCGAGTGGCCGCACAATCACACGCCAATACGTTAGAACTGGTTGAGCAAATGCAAAAACTGAAAGGCATCAAAAAGGTATTTACCGGCCCACTGTTTCACGAAGCGGCACTGTCTCTACCTGTACCAGCTGAAGATGTATTACGCGCATTAAAAGAAAAAGGCATACTTGCCGGTCTAAATTTACAGGAGTATTACCCAGAAATAGGTAATGCCTTACTGGTATGTGCGACTGAAACCAAGACATCAGCGGATTTACAAAAATATACGCAACAACTGGGACAAGCATTAAACCAATAAGCACTGCCAGTATCTGGTACATCACTGATCTTATTATTTTAAATAATTTTTAGTTAAGGACATATATTTATGGTCACAATCGCAGGTAACCCAATTAAAATTGAGGGCATTTTTCCAAAAGTTGGAGACAAAGCCCCTGCTCTATCTCTGGTAAATAGAGATCTAGAAGATGTCACATTAGCCACTTATGCAGGTAAGAAAAAAGTACTTAATATCGTACCGAGCCTGGATACCCCTGTTTGTGCCATTTCCACGCGAAAATTTAATGAAAAAGCCAGCAATATGGATAATACTGTTGTGCTTATTATTGCCGCCGATTTGCCTTTTGCCATGAGTCGTTTCTGTGATGCTGAAGGCCTAGACAAGGTTGTCACACTTTCAACCATGCGTGGTGCTAATTTTATGCGCGATTATGGCGTTCTGATTGCGGACAGCACTTTTGCTGGTATTACCGCACGCGCAGTCATTGTCTTGGATGAATCGGATACGATTATTCATGCAGAATTAGTTTCAGAAATTAAAGACGAACCCAATTACGATGCAGCTTTAGCTGCCTTGAAATAAATAACGGAAATACACGAATAATCATGCTGATATTTGAACACTCGCGTCCAGGGCGACGTAATTATTCACAATCCCCGGCAACCCTAACAGAAACAGGCAAGATTCCACATAACCTGCTACGCAAAACACCACCCCTTTTGCCAGAGGTTTCTGAAATGGATACAGTGCGTCATTACACACGACTATCACAAAAAAACTTCTCGATCGATACAGAGTTCTATCCGCTGGGTTCGTGTACCATGAAATATAACCCACGTGCATGCAACTCCTTGGCCATGTTGCCGCAGTTTATCGCGCGACATCCACTGGCACCTGAAGATACGGGGCAGGGTATTCTGGCATGCATGTATGAATTGCAAGAAATATTAAAAGATGTAACAGGTATGGCTGGACTAAGCCTTACCCCAATGGCAGGCGCACAAGGTGAACTCATTGGGGTCATGATGATCCGTGCTTACCACGATTCTCGTGAAGACTTTGCACGCAATGAAATCATCATTCCAGATGCGGCACATGGTACCAATCCAGCGACTGCAGTGATGTGTGGCTATAAGGTAGTGGAAATCGCCACGGATAAAGAAGGTAATGTGGACATGGATGCGTTGAAAGCAGCCGTAGGTCCTCAAACAGCGGGATTAATGCTGACTAATCCTTCCACACTTGGTGTATTTGAAAAGAATGTATCCGAGATGAGCAAAATTGTTCATCAGGCCGGCGGCCTATTGTATTACGATGGGGCCAATCTGAATGCAGTGCTTGGCAAAGTCAAGCCAGGTGACATGGGGTTTGATGTCATTCATATTAATCTGCATAAAACCTTCTCAACACCTCATGGCGGCGGCGGTCCAGGCTCAGCACCTGTTGGAGTTTCAAAACGGCTTCTGCCGTTTATGCCCGTTCCTTTCGTAACCCGTGAGGTGGATGACACCTATCGTTGGGTAACTGAGCAAGAAAGGCCCCAATCTATTGGTAGACTGTCTGCTCACATGGGTAATGTCGGCGTATTGTTACGCGCATATATTTATGTTCGTTTGTTGGGCATGGACGGGATGCATAGAGTCGCCGAATTTGCCACACTGAACGCAAACTACCTAATGGCAGAATTACGCAAAGCAGGCTTTGAAATCGCGTACCCTACCCGTCGTGCCAGCCATGAATTTATCGTTACCCTAAAAGACATTAAAGACAAGACGGGCGTCACAGCAATGAACTTGGCTAAACGACTATTGGATAAAGGCTATCACGCACCAACCACCTATTTCCCAATGTTGGTACCAGAATGTTTACTCATTGAACCGGCTGAGACTGAATCCAAAGAAACACTGGATGGGTTCGTGACGGCCATGAAAGAAATCCTGGTAGAAATTCAGGAACAACCAGATATGGTAAAAAATGCGCCACACACAATGCCCTTGCGCAAGCTAGACGATGTTAAAGCAGCACGTGAACTGGACTTGGTTTGGAAAGCGTAATCCAGATTACAATATCCATAATTATCTAAATAGATTACATTATTTTTACAGGACGTATAGTCTTTAAACCTGATATTTTATAAGCTTACAAAGCCGACAAAATATCCATGTTGATCAGTCTGTATTTGAAAAAATATTCATGCATACACTTATTTGTGGCTCTATCGCCTACGACACCATTATGGTGTTCCAAGATCAGTTTAAGAACCATATTTTGCCAGAAAAAATTCACGTTTTGAACGTCGCTTTTCTGGTTCCTGAATTGCGTCGTGAATTTGGTGGCTGTGCCGGTAATATTGCTTACAATTTACAAATGATTGGAGGCAAACCACTCATGATGGCGACTGTAGGTGATGACTATCAACCCTATGCTTATCGCTTAGAAAACTTAAATTTACCACAAACTTATATTCGCCAAATAAAACATACATTTACTGCTCAAGCTTTTATTACTACTGATCTGGATGATAATCAAATTACCGCGTTTCATCCCGGTGCCATGAATTTTTCTCAACAAAATTCTGTAACAGATGCAACGGACGTTGCGCTAGGTATTATCGCTCCTGATGGACGCGATGGCATGATACAACATGCTCGTGAATTCTATGAAGCAGGGATTCCATTTATGTTTGACCCCGGCCAAGGATTGCCGATGTATAGTGGCGAAGAATTACTTGATTTTATTAATAAAGCTGATTATATAGCCGTTAATGATTATGAAGGCCAGCTGCTACAAGAACGCACTGGTCGCGCCTTGGAATCTCTGGCAAATGAAACTAAAGCACTGATTGTCACTAAGGGTTATCAAGGTTCTGTTATCTACGCAGATGGGAAACAGATTGAAATTCCCTGTGTAAAACCCACAGAAGTAGTTGACCCCACTGGCTGTGGCGATGCATATCGTGCTGGTCTCCTCTATGGCATAGCCAACAATATGGATTGGCAATCAACAGGGCAGCTTGGATCACTTATGGGCGCATTGAAGATTGCACAACGTGGTGGACAAAATCATCGATTCAGTCGAGATAATATTGATCAGCTTTATTTTGAAAACTTTGGCTGCCGTATTCCCCTATCATTAAACAGTTAAGCTACAAAAATGATGTTGCCAGTTTTCTTAATTCAATAGCCTGCATACCATTTGAAAAAACGCTGAAAGGTATGACAGTCCGACTCCGGGTAAGCGGATTAATACAACGATTGGTGTATCTGCTGACAAGTTAAATGGGGCAATATATATGTTGCCTGCTTATCTAAAGCTAGGTCAACAATACTCAAGATAATATTACCAGAATTGGCAACATTTTCTACGCCTGTTTGAGGATTAACCCGAATAACAGACAGTGGGGTATTAAGAACGCTCTTCAAACTGAAGGTTTTCAACCAGCCCACCCAAGGGGCGAGGAATTAGATTTAATAAACAACCCCGTGGCAAGACCACGGGGTATTAAAAAAGTGTAAGTTGAC
>CAXBGL010000143.1:0-6873 GCA_963975255.1 uncultured Nitrosomonas sp.
GTTATTGAAGCGATGAAACGAAAAGTCTAGATGGTCACGACTCTCGCTTACGAAGTAACTATAATTTAGTTACTGCTTATGCAGTATTCAGACTGCAATTTAAAGAAATAGTCTCCTTTGTACGAAAATACACTCACAATTGAATTACGCGACAGGCCCATTCAATCTTTGCAGGCGAAGATTGGTCAATTGACCATGGAGAATGATTTTTTGTCCAAAGTGCTCGGTCGTTAGACCGGGCACAGAGAAAAGAAATGGTTCAGAAAAAAACACCAGTTACCCAGAACACGCCACTGTCAATCATTAAGGATGCCAAGATTGAGCAGTTATTATCAACCGCAAGCGGTATCTGAGTCAGACAAGATGCTTATGCGGTTGATTGACAAGATTCATCTGGAGAGGCCTTACCTTGGTTCCCGGCGTATTGCCGATGCGCTGACAGAGCAAGGGTGCAAAACAGAGCGCAAACGTTTACAGCGCTTAATGTGACTCATGGGCATACAAGCGATTCACCCCGGCCCAAAGACTTCAAAGCCACATCCGCAGCACAAAATATATTCCTACCTACTACGCAGCTTGGATATCAATCGCGCCAATCATTTTTAGGCAAGTGATATAACGTACATCCCGATGGCTGTCGGTTTTCTTTATCTGACAGTTATCATGGACTGGTAAGCCGCAAGGTGCTAAGTTGGCGTGTGTCTAACAGTCTGGATGTCAATTTCTGTATTGATGCGCTTGAGGAAGCAATTTACTGTTATGGAACGCCGGATATATTTAATATAGATCAAGGCTCACAGTATACCAGTGACGCCTTTACCAACGTATTGAAGGCTCACAACATTAATATCAGAATGGATGGCAAAGGTGCTTGGAGAGACAATGTGTTTGTTGAACGCTTGTGGCGCAGCGTAAAATATGAGGAGGTTTATCTTAATGCTTATGAATCAGCATCTGGAGCCAGGCAATCTTTGGCAAAATATTTCCGCTTTTACAACGAAAACCGGAAACATCAGACCTTGATGGCAACACCTGATCAGGTCTATTATGAGTCTATCAGGCTGCCAGCAGCAGGTTGATGCATGGAAAATAACTCCTAAGACACTTGTCCAAAAATTCGGATCCGCTTCTATCTCACCCAAGCCCTAAGTAAAATCTTTTAACATGCTCGGGTGATTATTACTGCTTCTAAAACTTACTCGTTATTAAAACTCACTCCACTCATCATCCGTACCTGACTTAGCTGGCTTGGGAGCTACTGGTCTTTTAGCCAATGGTTTACTTTGTGCAGCAGCATTCGGTAGTCGTTCTACGTTGACCGCACGGTTTGAACTACGCCGCTCTTTTGCTGGACTTGAGAAACTGCTCATAGCAGCCCCTTGTGCCAGTTGGAAGATGGACACTGTTTGCATCAGACTGTCAGACAGTTCCATCATCGACTCGGAAGCAGCGGCCGCCTCTTCTACCAACGCGGCATTTTGTTGCGTTACCTCATCCATTTGCATTACCGCTTGATTGACTTGTTCAATGCCCAAACTTTGTTCCTGTGATGCAGCGGATATTTCTGCCATGATGTTGGTAACACGTTTTACTGACATAACAATTTCATCCATGGTCTTGCCTGCTTTATCAACCAATTCAGTTCCTTCGTCCACTTTACCAACCGAATCATCAATCAATTCCTTGATTTCTTTTGCAGCGGCGGCCGAGCGTTGTGCCAAGGTACGTACCTCCGTAGCAACCACTGCAAAACCACGACCTTGCTCACCTGCTCGCGCGGCTTCTACCGCAGCATTGAGTGCCAGTATGTTTGTCTGGAATGCAATACCATCAATCACGCTGATAATGTCGACAATCTTTTTTGAGCTGTCATTGATTGCAGACATGGTAGTAACGACTTGACCCACTACACTGCCACCTCTGACTGCGATATCGCTGGCACCAATGACAAGCTGATTAGCCTGTTTGGCATTATCTGCATTTTGTTTTACGGTAGAGGTGAGCTCTTCCATACTGGAAGCGGTTTCTTCCAGTGAGGAAGCTTGCTCTTCTGTGCGTTGTGACAGGTCGTTGTTACCCGCAGCAATTTCTTTCGACGCGATATCAATCGATCCCATACCCGAGCGGATATCGCTGACAATCTCGGCAAGTTTGTCAACAGTGGTGTTGGTATTGTCCTTCATTTTCCCAAAGATACCACTGCATTCATAGGTTATCTTCTCGGTGAGATTGCCTTTTGACAGTGCATCGAGCACGCGTACAACTTCATCCAGGCTCGAAGAACAATTTTCCATTAAATCATTAATGCTAGAACACAATGTTTCAATGGATCCGGTTTTTCCTTTCATTGGAATGCGCTGTGTCAGATCGCCGTCTTTCGCCACTGAAACTACTTCTAGTGTCTGTTCTACTGCCTGATCGAGCATCTGCCTTGATTTGACATGTTCAGTGACATTTGTTGCCAGCTTCACAACCTTAAATGGATTGCCATTGGGATCCATGATTGGGAAGTAGCTGGCTTGGAGCCACACATCTTTACCATCCTTACCCACACCCTTATACTCACCTGAATCGTACACACCACTATTTAGCTTATCCCATAATTCCTTGTATTCAGGACTCTTGCGATAAGTCGGATCAACAAACATGCCATGGTGTTTACCTTTGATCTCGTCAAGTGTATAGCCAACTGTGTGCAAAAAGTTATCATTCGCAGTGATGATCGAACCATCCATATTAAATTCGATGACCCCTTGCACTTTGCTGATCGCTTTGATCTGCCCGTCAACATCTGCATTGTGTAGTTTCAGCGCAGTGATGTCGGTACCGTACAACACGACTTTATATACCTTGCCTTTAGCATCCATAATTGCGTTGTAGTTGCTTTGAAGCCACACTTCTTTACCGTTTTTACATATGCGTTTGTACTGGCCCACAAAGGACTCACCATTGGCCAGTCTGCTCCAGAACGTTTTATACTCGGAATCTTGCTGTCCAGCCGCATCAACCAACATGTTGTGGTGTTTGCCTGTAAACTCTTCCAGCGTATAGCCCATAATTCTTTGAAGGTTCTCATTCGCTGTGACGATCGTACCATCTGGCTTAAAGGTGGCCATTGCCCGTGCTTTGCTAACCGCAAGCGCCTCTTCCTCAAGTTCGCTGACAACTTCCTCATGTTTTTCTAAACTGGTCACCATTTTCTTTAGTGCTTGAAACAATCGCCCAATTTCATTCTTGGAATCATCGTTGATAGGCGTGTCTAGCCTTCCCATTGCAACTGCATTGGTAATAGAAATTGCTTTATTTAGTGATTCAACGATTTGCCGTATCAATGTAAATCCAACAATAATTGCCAAAAGCAAACCAATTGAAACGGCTACAATTGTAGCGATGAAATTGCTTTGATAATCACTATTTGCTTGAGCAAATTCTTGACCCGCAATCGTTCCTTGCAAAGTAATCAGATCAAATAAGGTTTTGTGCATCGTAGCAAACTTTGCCCTGGCGTCTTCTTTAGCATTCAAGCGCGCCCCTGCAAAGTCACCCATTGTAGCCATTGACATCGTTTTGAAACGTGATTCTTTATATAACCGAGATTGCTCGAGAAACGTGTTAGCTAATGATGCTTCTTCAGCCGTATGTTTGGTCGCCGCATAGGTTGCCCAACTTGCATCGATTTCACGGTCTAACGCAGCTGTGTCTGCCACCCGCTGTTGTGCGATAGAGATATCATCATAATTTGCAGCAATAATTGCGTTGGTCCGTATACGTTGATAAGCATCCAGAATATGCGCAAGATCAGATAGCGGTACTGTGCGATCTTCATACACGGATTTAAATCCAGTATTCGCTTTATCAAAAGCAAATAAACCCATACCACTCACAACCAAAACCACTATCGACAAAATGCCAAGTATCATTATTAGCTGAAACTTAATCGTCATCTTCTTAAACATTACCCCTCCTTAACCTCTTAATTGGAATTAGAAAAACTAATTTACTACCTGATCAATTAAACCCATATCAGCGCTACCCATGAGCTTCTCTATATCTACCAGTATCAACATCCGCTCATCAACGGTACCCAGTCCCATGATGTATTCGGTGTCAATCACGGCACCAAACTCTGGTGTCGGCCTCATCTGATCCAGATCAAGGTTAATAACATCTGAAACACCGTCTACCACGATACCCATGACGCGTCCCGAAACATTGAGAATAATCACTACTGTAAACTGGTCGTACACAACACTTCCTAGCTTGAACTTTATTCGCATATCGATAATCGGTACAATATTGCCTCTCAGATTTACAACACCTTTGATGTATTCTGGGGTATTGGCGATTTTTGTAATGGCATCGTAACCACGAATTTCCTGTACTTTTAGTATTTCCATGCCATATTCCTCTTCTCCTAGACGGAAAGTGAGGAATTCGTTTGCCATACCTCTATCGATTGCACCCGATGATTCGGCGGCTACAGATGCTCGTTGCTGTGACATATTGTTGCTCCTTAGTATTAATATTTAATCGGTCAACCTGCTAAAATTATTAAGTCATTTAAGCTGGTTCATGCTGTAACGCCAGCACCAATGCAGTAGTATCGATAATCAGGGCCACTCTCCCGTCGCCCATGATCGTGGCGCCTGAAACCCCTTGCACCCTGCGATAGTTACGCTCAAGGCTTTTGATGACTACCTGATGCTGCCCCACTAGCGCATCAACAAACATAGCGGCTTTACGTCCTTCTGCCTCAAGGATAACGAGAATACCTTCATGCATTTCAGTTACTTTTGGACGCAGATTAAATATTTCATACAATTTAATAACTGGCAGATATTCACCGCGCACCTGCACTACAAGCCCTTGACCGCGTACTTTTTTGATATCTTTTGCCGAAGGTTGCAGTGATTCAATAATATAATTGAGCGGTACAATAAACATTTGATCACCAACCGCTACAGATAATCCGTCTAGGATAGCCAGCGTCAAAGGAAGTCGAATTGAAATACGTGTCCCCACGCCATATGCTGAATCTATTTCTATGCGTCCGCCCATGGCAGAGATATTCCGTTTCACAACATCCATACCAACACCACGACCAGAAATATCTGTAACAACTTCTGCTGTCGAGAAACCTGCTTCAAATATCAACATCCAAACATCGTGGTCAGACATCCCATCATTTACCGGAATTCCACGTTCTTTGGCTTTTTCAAGAATTTTCTCCCGATTTAGTCCTGCACCATCGTCACCGACCTCAATAACGATACTGCCTCCTTGATGGAAGGCGCGTAATGTAATCGTACCTGTTTCCGTTTTACCCGCAGCAATGCGCTTATCAGGTATCTCAACACCATGATCAAGACTATTACGTATTAAATGTGTCAACGGGTCAGCAATTTTTTCAATAAGCCCTTTATCTAATTCAGTCCCTTCACCAACAGTTTTTAATTCAACTTTTTTATTGAGCTTCGATGCCAAATCACGCACCACTCTTGGATAACGGCCAAATACAAAACTGATTGGCATCATACGAATCGACATAACTGAATCCTGCAAATCCCGAGTATTACGTTCCAGCTGATTCATACTAGCCAGAAGCTCTTCATAGATTAATGGATCAACCTGTGAAGCGGTCTGAGCAAGCATGGCTTGTGTAATGACCAACTCTCCGACCAAATTAATCATTTGATCAACTTTTTCAACACTGACACGTATTGATGTATCACCGATAGCAACGGGCTTGGCTTTCTCTTGTTTTTTAGTCTCGGTGTGCGTAATATTTTGTCCGCTTACTGTTTCTTGTGACGGCGTTTCTGCTTGCGTTGGGGTTACTTCTTGTGGTTGGATTGCTTCTTGTGATACTTGTGGGCTTTCAGCTTCATCTGCTCCCTTTGGTGCTGCAGGTGCCCCGGGGAAGAACCCATAACCTCGCTGTAATTCTGCTTGCCCTATCACCGACTCACCTGTATCAGCTGACTGCACTACATCTAAACTTGGTTCTTCTGATTCTTTTGTTTCGTCCACCCCTACCTTTATTTCCGTTTCTACTTTGGTTTCTATCTTTAGGCTAGTCGGATCTACTACAAAAGCCAACGTTTCCCAAATATCGCTCTCACATAAAGACGTAGTCAACTGTAACGTACACTGACCTACCTCAGTAGGTGAGGTTAGATCCTCTACCGTACCCAGTTCTTTTAAATTAGCAAGTAAGTTATCCTTGACGTTGACATTCAAACCATCACATGAAAATTCGATCTGATAAGCAGTGTTATGAGGTGCTTCTGTTGACGCATCTGTTTGATCTGTTGTGATTGGTGCATCAGAAACAAAATCGGGACTGGATGTTGAAACATTTTCAGCAGACTCGGGACTTTGTTCAAATCGTTTTAATTCTTCACACACTGCTGCTGCTGCCGCTGGATCAGCTTCACCATCTCCGCGATGTCCAGAAAGTTGATCCTTGATCACATCACCTGCTTTCAGAAAAGCATCAACCATCTCACTGCAAACTTCGAGCTCACCCTTACGCAATCTATCAAGCAGCGTTTCCAACATATGCGTCATCTCCGTCATGTCTTTAAAACCAAATGTACTCGCGCCACCTTTAATAGAGTGTGCAGCACGAAATATTGCATTTAAGTCTTCCAAATCGGGTGAGCTAACGTCAAGCCCAAGCAGGCATGCTTCCATCTCTGCCAACAACTCTGCAGATTCCTCAAAAAACACTTCATAAAACTGTTCAAGACCTTTACTCATTTCTAGTCCTTTTTCAAATTTTTTTGAACCTAACATTTGAGGTAAGTCATCAAACTGAGAAATAAACAACCCCGTGGCAAGACCACGGGGTATTAAAAAAGTGTAAGTTGA
>CAXBGL010000144.1:0-6744 GCA_963975255.1 uncultured Nitrosomonas sp.
TCTCCTTTGCACCCCATCTTTGCTTGCTTGTCGCAAGCAAACTGAGGCAATACTTTGTTGTTCAATTTATCCAGCTTAGCTTTGATGTGCTGCTCACCTTGATATCGCCCTATTTCGAGACAGACCCTGAATGAGTTTAGATGGAAATCGATGGCGTTTGTATAGGGGCGCTAATTTTTCAAAAAGTCAACTTGGCAATACCCGCAAAGGACTCTGTTTTTTATCAAATACTCTCTGTCTCAGCTTTTTGCTGTTGAAGTGTCCACATACGTGCGTAAGCGCCATTAGCGATTAATAGCTGTTGGTGGTTGCCACGTTCGATGATACGGCCTTGATCCATGACCAAAATCTGATCGGCATCTGCAATGGTGGAAAGCCGGTGGGCGATGGTTAAGGTAGTGCGGTTAATGGCGATACGCTTTAATTCTGTTTGGATTAGTTTCTCAGATTTTGAGTCCAGCGCTGAGGTAGCTTCATCAAAAATTAAGATATCTGGATTCTTTAGAATAGTGCGAGCAATGGCGATGCGCTGTTTTTCACCCCCTGAAAGCTTTAATCCGCGTTCACCAACAATAGTTTTATATTGTTCGGGTAGGCTTTCAATGAATTCGTGAATATGCGCGGATTGGGCTGCGGCAATAACGGCTTCACGTGTGGCGTCGGGTTGACCATAGGCAATGTTGTAATAAATACTGTCGTTAAACAACACGGTGTCTTGCGGGACAATCCCCATGGCTGCGCGCAAGCTTTTCTGGGTGACATCACGGATATCATGGTTGTTGATTTGAATACATCCGGCTTGTACATCATAAAAACGAAACAGCAAGCGCGCTAATGTGGATTTACCTGAACCGCTGTGCCCAACAACAGCAATGTTCTGTCCTGCGAGAATCTCAAAACTGACATCAAACAGTATCTGGCGGTTGGCTTCATAGCCGAAATTAACATGGATAAATTGGATGCTTGCATTGTGTGCTTCGAGTATGGTTGCTTGGGGAGCGTCTTCGATTTCTTTATTTTCTGAGAGCAACGTAAACATTTTCTCCATATCAGCCAGTGAATGTTTAATTTCGCGATAGACAAAGCCAAGAAAATGTAACGGCATATAGAGTTGTAGTAAATAAGCATTTACCAGCACCAAGTCACCGAGTGACATATTGCCTGCAATGACTTCTTCCGCTGCCAGTAACATCAAAAGCGTGATGCCAATCGCAATAATGGTACTTTGTCCGGCATTGATGCTGGCCAATGATATTTGATTGCGTATGGCTGCTTTTTCCCATGTTTGCATATGTTCATCGTAGCGTTTTGCCTCCCATGCTTCATTGCCAAAATATTTAACGGTTTCATAATTCAACAGACTGTCTATGGCTTGGGTGTTGGCTTTGGAATCCATATTGTTCATAGTGCGGCGAAAAACCATACGCCATTCAGTAACAATTAACGTCAGTGCAATATAAGCGAGCAAGGTTAAAAATATAATGACAGAAAACCAAATCTCATATTGGATAATAAGAATTGCCATGACCAGACTGATTTCCAGTAGGGTAGGCAGGATGTTGAACAACATAAAATTCATGAGAAAAGAAATACCGCGTGAGCCACGTTCAATATCACGTGAGACGCCGCCTGTTTGCCGTTCCAGATGAAAACGTAGTGACAGGGCATGTAAATGGGCGAACACCTTGTTGGCAATGCGTCGAATTGTCCGTTGTGTGACTTTGGCAAACACAGCGTCGCGTAATTCTCCAAATAATGTGCTGCACAGGCGCAATAATCCATAGCTCAACAGGAGAAAAACGGGAAGCACCAGCATGGCATGGGGTTGATCCAGCGCATCCACGATTTCTTTGAGCACCAGTGGAACTGAAACGTTTGCCAATTTAGCTAGAATGAGGAATGATAAAGCCAGGGCTACTCTGCCTTTGAACTCCCATAGAAAAGGCAGCAAGGTACGTATGGTTTTGAAGTCATTACGGTGATGCGCTGATGATTTTTCCATACGTGTGGGACGCGAGTATTAATTTAAGTAAGTTTTTGTAACGATTCAGCTTATTAATGCTGGGTGGTGTTTCTGTGTCGAACTTGCGTTTTACGTATAATAAACGCTATTTATATTGTTTGTACCACAGGCTGAATTGATTTCTGGCAAAATAAGATAGCTAAAACTATCGCGAGATTGAATGCAGACTTTTTTTTGTAGAGGCAGATCCATAGAAGTTGCATATATAATTAATGGAGTTTGCTGAGGTAATTTGGAGAATTATTATGACGGGACAGGGTTCTGGCGGAAACGTACTCGCAGCAATTTGTAGTTTTTTTATTCCGGGTTTGGGTCAACTAGTTCAGGGCCGAATGCTGCCTGCGTTACTGTTTTTTACAATAGTGGGTATTAATTACTTTTTCATGGTATTGATTTTTCCTGCTGTTATCGGTGGTATTTTTCATCTTTGGTCTATTATTGATGCAGCAAGATTTAAGGAGCTAGACTGAATATTGTTCTGTTACTCGAATTTTAACGCTGTACTATTCTAGATTGTGTGTGTTCGTTATCGTAAGTATATGTTATTGCCCTATCAAAGCTTGGAGTCTTACCGATATCAATTATCTGTGACGATTTACCGTAGACATATGTTCTATCTTGCAGTCTTCGTCCACTTCTAACTAAAGTGTCCGGTTTACTTACTGATAAAATTTTGCCATGCTGTTAGCGCTGCTTCCCAATCAGTGATTGGGATTTTAGTTATACTGCCTGCAGCCTCTGTATAATCTTCTTCGATTTCGATATGATTAGAATATAAGCGCAGGCAATAAGCATTGCCAATTCTTTCCCATGATTGCATTTGTCCTGAGCGAACTGATTTTGTTTTTTGTAATAATTCTGTTACCCATTCCGAGCTTTTTTGTATGTCAATGGTAAAATAAGCGTTTATCAGATCGTGTTCAGGGTTATTCTTTAGACGACCTGGCCATGTAAAGTGTTTTTCTTTCATCAGTACAGAGGGAATGCGGTGTTGATTGTGCCATCTTTAGGGGTAGCAAAGCCGATGGTGAAAAGCACGTTATCTGTGTTGCAATAACTCAGCGAGTTTTTCTCGAGCGTGGAAGGTCTATTTTGTCCACACGTTAGCCAATCTGGTGATCCAGGAGGGCATTGAGGGTTAGGATGGGCAGCAGCATGGGAGATTGAGTTGAGTATCTGTTCCTTTGAACAGCTATCGGGAAACATAGAAGAAAACTTGTTTTTATTGGGATGATCCAGGTAGGACCATTTGCCTGTATAGATACCTGCAGCATTGGGTCGGTCTTGTATGGTAAAACGTGCGACTGTTAAAGGATTATGACCGCCTGGTCGAGAATGAAAGCCTTTTGGCCGGTCTTTTTTCCATTCGCCACAAAAAATATGTTTCTGGTTTATATGTAAGCCATTATTCAGCGTTACCCAATGCGGCAAATTGATGCAATTAACGTCAGCCAATACAGTGAAGGGAAACATGGAAAGCACAAAAAGTAATACAAAAACGATTTTCTTAACGGGGATGTCATGCATGATGATTTGCCTTTTTGGGTAAGTATCCACTGTATGTTTTAAATTTCTATTACTCAAGTAAAGTCGAGTCAAGTTGATTATAGTATTAAATACTATTGATCCCCATACGTTTTCTTGAGAGTGCGAATTTTTTCATACATTGTCGTTATTTATTATTAACCAATATCGAGTATTACCTATTACATGTCATTACTTAAACAACCTGCTTCAAAAGTTGGCTTTGTTTCACTTGGTTGCCCCAAGGCACTGGTAGATTCCGAGCAAATTCTTACTCAATTACGCGCCGAGGGCTATGACATTTCACCATCTTATGAGGATGCCGATCTGGTGGTAATCAATACTTGCGGTTTTATTGATAGCGCTGTTGAAGAGTCATTAGATGCAATTGGTGAAGCACTGGCTGAAAATGGCAAGGTGATTGTCACAGGTTGTCTGGGTGCTAAAGGTGATGGTGATATTGTAAAGAAGGCGCATCCACAAGTACTCGCGGTTACAGGTCCGCATGCACTACCAGAAGTGATGGCTGCGGTACATACATATTTGCCACAACCTCATAACCCATATACCAGTCTGATTCCACCGCAAGGCATTCGGTTGACACCCAAACATTATGCTTATATAAAAATTTCTGAAGGGTGTAATCACCGTTGTACATTTTGCATTATTCCAAGCATGCGTGGTGATTTGGTCAGTCGTCCCATTCACCACGTGATGCAGGAAGCAGAAAATCTGGTTCAAGCCGGTGTGAAAGAATTACTCGTTATTTCACAAGACACCAGCGCATATGGTGTGGATGTGAAATATCGTACTGGTTTCTGGCAGGGGAGGCCGGTGAAAACCCGTTTAACTGAGTTAGCCCAAGCTTTGGGTACGTTAAAAGTGTGGGTGCGACTGCATTATGTTTACCCTTATCCACATGTCGATGAGATTATTCCATTAATGGCTGAGGGCAAAATATTGCCCTATCTTGATGTACCGTTCCAGCATGCCAGTCCGCGTATCTTAAAAGCAATGAAGCGTCCTGCCAATGCAGAGAATAATTTGGCACGTATTCAGCATTGGCGGAAAATATGTCCAGATATTACGCTACGCAGTACGTTTATTGTTGGTTTTCCAGGGGAAACTGAGGCAGAGTTTGAGGAATTACTGCAGTTCTTACAGGAAGCACAATTGGATCGTGTTGGTTGTTTTACTTATTCACCAGTAGAAGGTGCAACAGCCAATACGCTATCTGATCACATTTCAGAAGAAATAAAAGAAGAACGTCGTGCTCGTTTTATGGTAGTTCAAGAAGCAATCAGTAGTCAGCGACTTGTCCGCAAAATTGGTCAGCAAATGACAGTGTTAGTCGATGAAGTCACTGATGATAAAGTTATCGCACGCAGCACTGCTGATGCGCCAGAAATTGATGGTTTGGTATACATCAACAATGTGAATCACTTGCAGCCAGGTGATTTTGCCACGGTTGAAATTATAGATTCTGGCGCACATGACTTACAGGCTAAAATGGTTGAAGGGGTCACTACATAGCAGTTGGGCCCATCATTATTTGATTAGTGTCGACTTGTCCCCATTGAGAAAGCAAGTTGGAATCAATCTTGCTTCACGATATTCAAAAGCGCCTTAACAGTATTAAGCTGCTCAATAAGCTCGCCTTTTGTTAAACACTGTTGTATGTGATTAACAGCTGGAGAAACGCTGCCTTCATGTTTCAGCTCAAACATAGCTGCAATTGTTTTTAACGGCATATCGCCCAATTGTTGGCAGCAATACATGGCAAATTTTCGTGGTAAATTAGCATTCTGCCGCCCAGATTTTCGATGAGTAATGGATGACTGGGTTATTTTAAAAACTTGCGCAACTGCTTTGATAATGGACGCTGGTGTATGTTGTGTAGACAATGCTTGAGAGAGCTCTCCCGAGATTTTTATTTGTTCTTTATTTTTGGCTATGGACGCTTTGAATGTGGCATCGCCTAATATGGCAGCAATATTTCCCTTGCCATAGAAACGCCGCATCTCTTCATCTACACCTGCTGCAATATATGTCTTGTAACCAATATATTTGTTTCTTTGCCCCAACATGTTATAGACAGTATCTCGCTCCAACCAGGGTTCTGGTTTGACTACATTAATATAAGCCAGATAACTTGACCATTGGTAAGTGTCCATAACATTGCTTGATGCGCCTTTTGCTTCTATTGGGCTACGATGAATATAGCGGCTAAGCCGTAGTAAATTTGCATCTTTATCAACTAAAACTGCTTTATATCTTCCCCTGAATAATGGGCCATCGGTTTTTCTCAGGCGATTATAGCGTTGCGTGTAAAGACCGTTGACATGCCTCATGATGCGATCTAGATTAGCGCGCGGTGTTTCAATTATCAGATGATAATAATTGTTCATTAAGCAGTAGGCATGAACAATCGCATCAAATCGTTTATGTGCTTCGCCAAGTGTTTGCAAGAAAGCTTGATAATAATCTTTGTTGTGAAAGATTACTTGGCGTCCTCTACCCCGAGTCATTACGTGATAACAGGCCTTTTCATATTGAATGCGTATAGGTCTTGGCATATTTATAGTAAATCAGTTGGTGTTGTGGATAGAGTCGACCCTTACTTATTTGCACTAATTGACAGAGAAAAATAAAATAAGTTCAAGGGTGTATTAGTTAATTTAATCAATATCAAAAAGCTATCTCAATGTAAATAGGTGTACTCAGAAGTAAATAAGTGAAGTGTTACTCAGAAATAGGCTTTTAAATCCATAAATCAGTCTAGCAGTGTGTGTATTAAAAATAAGGTCTTAGGAAGTTAAGACAACTCTTTACACAAGGTTATAATAAGTTTTTTGAAAAGTCTTTGTATTAACTAAAACACGGTTCATTCATGTGGACTCGTGTTCTCTATCAATCCTGATTTGTTGGAGTATTCGGTATCACTGAAGTGGTACCGCAAAACTGGACAAGTTGTTAAGCTCTGATATGTGAAAAATAGAGAGGCACAATCATGAGCAAGAAGCGCACACAATATTCACAAGAATTCAAAGCCAAAATAGCCTTGGCAGCGATACGTGGGGAAGAGACGATACCGCAGCTATCAGCACGTTATCATATCCATCCCACGCAGATTAATAGTTGGAACACTACTGTCCCGTTAACTTTCACACCAAGTCCATCTGGCAATTGTTAGCATT
>CAXBGL010000145.1:0-6680 GCA_963975255.1 uncultured Nitrosomonas sp.
TGCTAACAATTGCCAGATGGACTTGGTGTGAAAGTTAACGGGACAGTAGTGAGTTTTGATGCATTCTTATAAAAACTTCATGAGTTATGCTTGCCGTTTTAGGCAATGTATCAAGCTAACAAATGAGATTTTAAGAGAACGGTCCATTTTAATAAAGATGTTTAACCAAGATATGCCTGCAACTGGTGAAATAAAGGGTTAACGAGATTATTTTAAGCTGCTTTTTATAGCACATTCTTGTATCGAAATAGCTGTAAGTATATTGTTTATATTTTGATAAATACCTGCTTCAGTGACAATGAAGTGCATGGCAATATCATGGGGTTGTGGATGCACACTATCTAAACGTTGTATTTCGAATGCGATACCAATAGTTAAAGGTCGAGGGTTTCGTGTCGCCAAGGTGCGATCAAAATAACCACTGCCATAGCCAAGGCGGTAGCCTTGTCGGTCAAAACCTACCATGGGGATAATGACGGCATTGATTGTCATGCATTGGGTGTTATCAGGAACAGGAATGCCGTAAACTCCTTCTTTGATTGGCGCTTCTTGCCACCATTCACGAAAACATAATGGTTGTTGCTTATTGACTACTTCAGGTAAAGCAAGTCTGGCGCCGTATTGTTTAAAATGATTGGCAACGGGGCGCGGATCATATTCGCTACAAAATGGCCAGTACACGCCAATATTTTTTTCTTTGAGTATAGGAAAACCTTGCTTAAGTGACGCGGAGATAGCCATACTCCAGTCATGGTGTGCTGACTTTGTGATGGCTTTTCTGCGTGTAAGCAGGTCAGCGCGCTGATGTTTTCTCCATTCGGACCAGTTGTCCATATTTTTTATCGAATTATGTGAGGGAAGGTAACGGATACATGCTCTTAATTTTAAGTTCAAATATATTCATTTTCAGGCATTATTTATTTCGTGAATAAGTGTTGTTTTAGAAGTTTACGCACAGGTGTTGGGATGGCTTTATTCAATGCTTCATCTGGGTCTACCCAGGTTTCTAGATCTTGTTGCGTCTCGGCGTGTGAAATAACTTGCAGCAGATGAGGATAGATACGTAGTTTGAAGTGAGTAAAGCTGTGATCTAAAGGGGGTAGTTCTACTGGGCATTTGGTTTTTAATTTCAGGTGTTGTGTACAATAAGCACTAATATTTTCATCTGTCTGTATTTCCGGCAGGCACCATAGTCCTCCCCAGATACCAGTGTTCTGTCGTTTTTTTAGCAAAAGTTTTTTCTGTTTTATCAGGATTAAAAAAATCGCTTCTTTTTTTGGTAATGGTTTATGTGGCTTAGAAGTAGGTAGCTCGTTTTGGCGATTTTCTTTGAAGGCAACACATTGATGTTGGAGTGGACAGATTGTACATGAGGGTTGGTGACGGGTACAAACGGTAGCACCCAGGTCCATGATTGCTTGCGTATAGGCTTCAATATGTCCTAGCGCGTGTTCATCTGGTAATAATTCTTCAGCTTTTCTCCACAGTTGATTTTGAATTTTTCTTTCACCTGGAAAACCGTCTATGCCAAAATGACGTGTCAACACACGCTTGACGTTGCCATCAAGAATGGCAAAATGTTGTCCGTAAGCAAATACTGTAATGGCTGCTGCAGTAGAACGACCGATACCAGGAAGTTGCTGGATCAGTGTTTTGTCTTGTGGAAATTTGTTATGGTAGTCTCGATTGATAATGCACGCTGCCTGATGTAAATGTCTGGCACGCGAATAGTAACCAAGTCCACTCCATAAAACCAATACATTTTCAAGTGATGCCTGAGCAAGGCTAATGATAGTGGGAAAGCTTTGCATAAATTTTAGATAATAAGGAATGACTGTATTGACCTGAGTTTGCTGCAACATGATTTCAGATAACCAAATGGCATAAGGGTCGCGTGTTTTTTGCCAAGGCAGATGGTGGCGACCATGGTTTTTTTGCCAGTGAATTAATAGGGTAGCAAAGCGAGACATAATTCCTTCATGAATGATTGTTTGCTAAGGTGCCGTGCTAGGACCCAGCTTGGCCTGGTCAGATTGAACTTCAAACTGTATATCAGATGACTGGATGTCACCGGCTTGTAATACACCAATGTGGATTGAGCCATTTGCATTCAGGTCTTCCAGGACAGGAAATTTGAATTGTTCAGCCAGCTTCGGATCACTTTCAGATTGTTTATGGGGTACTGTTTCTTTTTGTGGTTGTGGGAGGAAGCGATCCATATTCAATTGGTCAATTTCTACATTAAAATTAAAAGCGGGTTGCATAAAGTTGACCATCGTGAATAATATTTTAAAGTTACTGTCATCTATTGTTCCAATCAGCTTCGTTTCAATTTTTTCTGCCTGGGCATCAATCAATAAGTTGCCTGATAAACGGCCATGGATACGCTGATGAGGGATATCAGGCCTGACGATACTGAGATCAGTCGTTAATTCTGGTAATGTCAGTCTCTGATTGTCCGGGATCCCAACAAGTGATGAGCTTAGATTGGCCCGAACAATTTGTGCACCTTTTTTTGATGTCAGTTCAATGACCATTAATGTACTCTTATATTCATTTTGAGCGTGTGTAATATCAGACAATGAAATTTGACCGGATAGGCTGTGTTCTGGATTGATAGCATTGACGACTAAATTAATTCTGTCACTGGTGAAGGTATGATCATTGAATTGTATTTGTTCGATATCAAATTTTATATCCAAATTGTGTTGGGTCGGTGTGTCGAGTCCTGCCAATTTCCCCTTGGTGTTTAGTCTCAGATTATTGAGTGTGTCCAGGGAAATCTGGTCTGTCTCAAGGTTTAGATTAGTCAGTGTAGCGACCTGTTTGCTGATTTCATCGCGAATGATGAGCGTAGTATCAGTCACCTGTACTTGGTCAATATAAAATTCATTTTTTGTGGCCGCGTCATCATGGGTCATTAAATCATCAATATTAGTTTGCCCGTTTTTAAATCGAATGAATGTTGCCTTCAGTCCCGTGATGGTTATTTCATCCGCAACGAACTGTTTTTTAAGTAACGGAAGCAGTGCCAGTGACAGGTGTGTGCGCGCCACGGACGCAAATAAGGCTTCATGCTTGTATTCGCTTAGAGAAAGGCTGCCCAGGTCAATACCCAGTTTCGGATAAAACGTAAGCTGGATGCTTCCGTCAAGTGTCAACGTGCGCTGTGTTTTCTCTTTTACCCATTGTGTAATCAGTGGCTTGAGTACATTGGGATCAAGAATTACAATGGTATATACCATCACACTGATTGTGAATAGGGTGATGGCGGTGCAGGTAATCAGGCCGTATTTCAATAACCTATTCATAGGTGTGGTTCTGAGAGGGTGGAGTGAAATATGTTAAGTTGCTATAAATAAAAGATTTAATCCGAGTTAAAGGGAGCGATTGTAAAAGTGCAATTTTTTCTATAATCTGTTTTCTAGAAAATGATCTCATTAAATTTAGCATTGGGTGTGATGACGCGTATTTTTGCAAGCTGCGTTAATTCAATTTGTTGCTGGGCCCCATTGTCAATAACTAGATATTCACGTTGTTCAGTAGCGGTAATGATGTCGATTGCTTTGCCTTCAATAATTCGACCGTTTTTTAATATCAGTTTTAACTGATAGCCGTACATACAAACTACTTCAATAAAATCGTGAAGCTCGCACGATATCGTATCTGGGTTCATGATTCGGTGTTTCTTTTATAAAGTAGTAGGGATAAATGAGGTAAACTTTACCAGAGAAGTGGCAAACAAGTCTGTACTATGTATGAATGGGATATCTCTATTTCATCAGCTAGCAGTTGTCAGGCTCCTGGTATAACGATCCAAAATCAAAGGAAGTATCATGAAAATTAAATTAATCATTCTTATTCTGGCGATGGTATTTGCATTGAGCGGTTGCGCCAACATGTCTGAGACACAGCAAGGAACTGCCCAAGGTGCAGCGGTTGGCGCGGGTGCAGGGGCAATAATAGGCGCAATTGCTGGAAAAGGTAAAGGTGCTGCGATAGGTGCTGGAGTCGGTGCCGGTGTGGGTGCATTGGGTGGCTATGCGTGGTCTAAAAGAATGGAAGAACAAAAAAGACAAATGCAGGCAGCGACGGCCGGTACAGGTGTACAAGTATCTCAAACACAAGATAATCGCTTGAAATTAGAAATCCCCAGTGATATTTCATTCGATACAGGTCTTGCGCGGATAAAACCGAACATGCGGCCAGTATTGGATAGTTTCGCGACTAGCCTGATGAATAATCCCAATACTTTAGTGACCATCATCGGTCATACAGATAGCACAGGTAGTGACGCCGTTAATAATCCACTTTCAGTTCATCGTGCAGCAAGTACCCGTGATTATTTGACGAGTCGAGGCGTACCAGCCCAGCGTATAAATATTGATGGCCGTGGTTCATACGAGCCACTTGTTTCAAATGATACGGCTGCTAATAAAGCAATGAATCGCCGTGTTGAAATCTATGTGGTCGCGCAGTAGACTACCACTACCTTAAGAAGTTGATGAGAAGTTGTCAACAATTTGGGCGTTTTCTCGTTTAACTTGCGATTCCCCGTGGTCTTGCCACGGGGAGGATTATAGTTTGTGTTTTTGAAGTCAGCGTAGCGCGCCGTTTTCGGTTTTCTGCGCCGTAATACCCCGCGGTCTTGCCGCGGGGATAGGTGCAGGGCGCGCGGAGCAAATTTATTCTATAACGGGTTTAATGCCTTGCTCCTCAGATTGGAGTTATATTTAGATTGTTGAAGAACCTCAGGATATGTAGCATGATATTGAAGCACACAGTGTGATGTATCGGCAGCATTTTTTTAAAAGGTGCGAACTTTCTATCACTTGATTAAAGCCTTGGGCCAAGGTTTTGAGTAGTAGATACATTATGGGGACTAATTATAAAGTTTTAAAAACTTGGTTTTGCAAAGGTATCAGGGGTTGTATTCAAGATTGTTTCCAATTCAAGCTTTAATGCTGGTCTGGTAGCGATTCCAGTTGTTGATGTGCTGCAATCTGGTACTTTGGTTGATGTATTTCAAGCTGAACTCAGGCAAGTTCCTGGAAATGAACCCGCCTTATTTGAATTAACGCAGGATTTTAATTGAACACAGGCCGTTTAACTTTGCCTTTCCTTTCGTTAATTTCCGCCGAGTTGCAGAAAACTGATTCTGCAGGCGGGTTGTTTTTTGAGCTAATCAATGCACAATTGATTAAGTAATGGCACAATTGACTGACTAAAACCATGTCCTGAGGACATGGTTTTAGTCAGTCGACTTTAAAGTAGCGAAAATACTGCACGCGATACAAGAAGCAGTGTAATGCTACTGGATTTGTGCCAACAGTGCTTTTACCTCATTAATCATAGGGAATGGCTTGCCTGAAGCCAGTAATTTCTCAAGTACACTGCGCGCTTTTATTTTATCGCCTGATTTTACTAACGCAAATGCGTAATGGTACTGTATCTCGGTTGTATCAGGTGCGAGTGAAGTGGCTTTTAGTAGGAGCGGTAGAGCACGCTCTATATCACCTTGTGTTACTAAAATCCATCCCAGTGTATCTAAGACTGCAGGTGCTTCTGGAGCCTGCTTATAGACTTTTTCAGCAAATTCCAAAGCACGAGGATCTTTTTTCTGTTGGTAAAGCCACGCCAGATTGTTGAGTGTAACGCCATGTTCTGGGTGTTGTTGAAGAATCAATTCATACTGCTCAATGGCTGCATCGTATTGTTGCTTATTTAGATAGTTATTTGCAAGATATAAACGGGACACCGAGTCATTGGGATGTTTGTTTAACCATTTAGTGAGACGGGAATTGGCTTCCTTTTCTTTTCCTGTTTGGCTCAAAGCTACATGCATTTTTATCATTAATGGCCCATTCTGAGTTATGGACAACGCTTGTTCATATGCTTTGAGAGCCAGTACAGGTTTTTGCTGTTGTATCAACAAATCACCTTCCAGCATAAAACCTATTGGCAACTTGTCATGTTGTGTCTGTATTTTTTTTGATAGAGACAGTGCTTCCTTTATATTTTTGTCTTGTACAGCAAGTTTGATTTGTGCGACTTGTGCTTCAAGATAATCAGGTTTTAGTTTTAATGCTTTCTTCAGAGCCATGGAAGCAGCAGAGTGATTCTTCATCGCCGCATGAATACTGGCTATTTGTAACTGGGCCTGAGCGGATCCTGGTAGTTTGGCAGCAAGCTTTTCGTAGCTCTCCAGGGCTGCAGCGTTGTTATCATTCTCTAATTGAGTTTGTCCTAAAGCTTCTATAACACGCGGTTCATTCGGATAAGTGCCGTATAGCTTCTGAGCAAGTACAAGTGCTTTTTTCTTTTTATCTGTACGTAAGTAATGTGTGGTCAGTTGTATAGCTGGTTGCAGCTCATCTGGGTTTTTGCTACTAGCTAGTTCTAACCAAGTCGTTGCTTCTTCCACGTTTCCTTGAGACTGAGCCAGGCTAGCTAATGCATTCATAGCTTGAATATTTTTATCGTCTTTTTTTAGAACTGCTTCAAGGCGTTTCTTGGCAACATCCGGCTTTTTATCTTGTATGTCGAGTCGCGCCAGATTTGTAATGGCAGGGAAATAATCAGGATGCAACGAAAGGGCTTTATTAAAACTGGCGCGTGCATTAGCAAAGTCTTTCTTGCCCATGTAGACACCGCCCTTCAAGTTCTGGAAAAGCGGATTG
>CAXBGL010000146.1:0-6645 GCA_963975255.1 uncultured Nitrosomonas sp.
TCTAAAGACTAATTAGATCCCCGTGGCAAGACCACGGGGAATCACAAGTTCAAAGCTAAGGTAGTCTTGGTAGCGTACATGGAAAAGAGACGGTGCCGCAACTGGCAGCGTGTCATAGTTCCATCCCACAGCAAAAATAGCTGGAAACATCAATTAATTGAGAAGACCAGTAATTTGTTTCGAAAGGATAATGCGCCAATAATAAAAACGATTACAGTGCTGACGACTTACATCGCCTGATTGGGCTCCATGACAAACTTAGTCAGTCTCCGCGAATGTAATTTGCTGGGCGTTGCACACTCGACTGATTATCATCAGTTACAGTCAACCAACTTCAAAACCAAACACTTACGGTGCACAGGCCAGCATGGATGATAAGGGCTGTTACTAGGACAATATTTTTGTTGAACAGTTATGGCATACTGTTAAGTTTGAACATTTGTATACTCGGGAATTCAAAAATTTAAAGGTGGTGGGGAGAAATTTAAATACCTAGTTCAGTTGATACAATCGGAAATGATTTCATCAAAGTCTTGATAATCTAACGTCAGATGAGATCTATTATCAAAAACATGCATTTTCTCAAGCTGACGGAGCTTATTTAGCTTCAGGTTGTCCAGTTATAGGGGGCCACTTCAGTGAAGCAAATCGTACTCGAGAAGATTGAAAAGAATGACCTGAAGTATTCGGTTGCGAAATCAAAAGGGATTGAAAAAAATAGACAGAACTCTAGATTTTAAGAGGCACCCTATGCGTACCCATATCAATGGTTATTTTGCTGTTAGTCGCCACAGCGAGGTGCGTTCTGCTGCACGCGCAGCATGTAGCGGGTCACTGGTATCTGATACACGCGGATGATGTGGTTTCACATCTGATTTATTCAAAGCTCTTAACTCCGCCGCATCAATAGCAGCCAGCAACTCAGCACGTGTACGCAGTCCCAGGTGTTCGGCAAAATCAGAGAGGATCAGCCAGCCTTCACCACCTGGCGCTAAGTGTGTGCTCAGCCCATTGAGAAACCCTTTTAACATACGACTCTCGGGGTCGAATATGGCATGCTCAAGTGGTGAGCTTGGCCGCGCGGGAATCCACGGTGGGTTGCACACGATTAATGATGCGCGTCCTTTAGGAAAGAGGTCTGCCTGAACCAGGCTAACTTGTGCGGCAACACCCAGTTGCGTCAAATTCTCGCGTGCACAATTCAGCGCGCGCA
Source organism: uncultured Nitrosomonas sp. (assembly GCA_963975255.1). Lineage (GTDB taxonomy): Bacteria > Pseudomonadota > Gammaproteobacteria > Burkholderiales > Nitrosomonadaceae > Nitrosomonas. The sequence continues at coordinate 1,214 of CAXBGL010000146.1, forward strand.
TATCCTGATCCGTCGCAATAATGCGTTGAATCCCTCGGCGTGCTAGCACAGCAGCCAGCACACCGGTTCCTGTGCCAATATCGAATGCGACAGACTGCGTCGTGGTTAGCTTAGGTAAGGGCATTTTGGCTGCCAGCGCGATGTACTCGCTGCGTATAGGTGCGAATACGCCGTAATGCGGATGAATGCGTGCATCCAATACGGGAATCGCGATGCCTTTTTTGCGCCATTCGTATGCGCCGATGATTCCTTGTAGCCCGCGTAGCGATGCGATATAGGGTTCTGTACTGGCACCATAGGCGTTTAAACAAGCCAGGTGTACATCCGGTGCGCGGTGTAAGGGTACGCTGTGGTCTGCCTCGAAAGGGAGTAGTAACATGCCCAAGGTGCGGGCACGTTGTGATTGTGCCAGACGATGCAGGTGAAATATTTCGACTGGTGTAGTAGCAGCTGTTTTTTTTGTTTTTCGTTTACGCGGTTTTTTATCTATACGTCGCGCCATTGCATGTAGCAATTGGCGTGCGTTTTGAAAGTCTCCTCGCCACAACAAAGCATTACCCTCACAGGCGAGACGGTAAGCAGTATCCGCTGTCATACGATCATCAGCAATCAGCACATGCTTAGGTGGCGGCATGCCATTTTCTGAACGCCAGCGGGCAGATTTTTCTTCTCCCGCTTCGATCCAGCTAATGACGGGGTAATCATTCATCGTGGCAAGTTATAGTCTCAGTTGGGTTGTGGTGGTTAGCCGAATATTGTATCAACACGTTGGTTTTCAGCCTGTAAGCTTTATTTGCTTTAAAGAATTGAGGAAAAGCACAGTCTGTACTTAGCGTTAAAAACTCCACCAACTGATGCAATATTCATGCTAGGAAATAGCTGTGTCAATGTAGAAGGCTGTTCGCAGTCGCTCATCTATGTCCGGTTAGCGTAACATATGGTTAAGGCTACCCGTTGATATATTAAATTTCACTGAATTGGTATGGCTACCACATATCTCGAATTCGTTTTTTCTCTTTGTCAATTTCAGGCCCGGTAAGATTATTCCATAGCAAAAGACCCGCCCGTTGTTCGATGTAAGCAGCCGCTACTCTGTAGCTTTCCAGGTTATTAATAAGTGAGGCATTTTCCATCTCAAATGCCCACATTTTTAGGTCGCCACTCTTTTCCTCTGTTAACACGCATTTGAAAAAGTGACTGGGTACGGGAACACTGATTCCGTTACGATCACGCTCGCCCATCATTTCTATGGATGATCTAAAATCAAAGATTGGGCCAGTGATCACGTAAGTTTCGAGTACATCTTTTTGTGCATCTAAGTCCCTAACCGCACTTTCAAGGTGTCTCCATTTTTGACGATTAAAAGAAGGTTTTTGTGGTGCCATATTGGAGAGTAAAAAAGTTTCGCTGTTTTGTATTTCTTCATCATCTAAGTTGGCACTGGCCACTAAATGCCCTCTATCGAACCCACTTCCTTGATAATCAGACAAGTCTGCTCGAAATCTTTTAGGAACACGGAAATCTGGCCGAAAATTGTTTAAACGCTCAACCTTGTTCATAACCTTTTTGTCTGGATCAACAATCTCTAATGCCCATTTTGCCTGCCTAAAATAGTACGAATATCCAACAACATAAAAGCGGTTAATCAATATTTGATCCGCTGCAGGACAACCGTATCTTGTTTCGGGTCTTAATGAGGATATATCGAACATTTCAAAATCTTCCCCTATCTAAAATGCAAAGTGTTGTATTAAGGGCTCATACTTGCATACTATGGATTTGAATTCAGCAATCTACTCGCGGCTATAAACTTTGGGGGGTTCATATTTGATGGCAGACATCAGGCCTCTTGAGTTTTAAATTGTGTTACCCAATCTGGTTGAAAAGGTGTAGTATTTTTTCGATAAGGCCTAGAAAGTTGAATTGAGTTTTTACTATTCATACGCAGCGGGTTCTAATAATCAAGCTAGTTGCGCAATGGTTACTACAAATTCATATGATATTCGAAAGCTTACCATGATAAATCAAATCAAATATTGCGTTGTTGGTTTTACCTTATCCATACTTGTTAGTGGATGTGCCAATCACTACACAAAAAATGATTTATTAGAAACTTTTAGTACCAAAGGCTTTAACACAAATGAAACAGACAATAGTATCGTGGTTTTTTATATGAAGTTTTTTTTGAGTCTAACAGTGCTGTATTGACCCAATCTGCGCATGATAAGCTTTTAATCATTAGCAACATACTGATTTGATCCAGGACGGTAGGTAAACAAATTCTAGTGGAGGGACATACCGATTCCATTGGTGATGAACGTATAATGAAGAACTTTCGTTATTCCGATCCAACGCGGTGGCAGACGTCCTGGTATTTAAAGGTATTAACAACGATAGAATTACACGCCGTGGTTGCGGTGTATGATATCCCATTGCTACAAATACAACGCCGGAAGGTTTGGATAAGATAATCCAGAAAGCCGATCACAAAACCGAAGGGTAGAAATTGGGTGACTTGCGCACCTCATGTTACGAATGGTGCAGATGAGTAAAATTGACAAGCTTTTAGGCATTTCACTCAAAAACTCGGTAGTTATTTTAGTTCAATAGCATAGGCCAACCACAATACTGAGAGTTACTTTTATGTATAGTCTCTTTTTTGGATTCCGTAAAAATCCGTTTGGCTTGATTGCACAACCCAACTTCGACTACTTATCTACAGGTCACCAGTTAATTTTAAACCAACTCGTCAAGAATTTAGATAAAACAACGGGCATATCATTATTGCTTGGAGCAGCCGGGGTTGGTAAATCGACATTGATCAAGCGGATGGTGACGGATTATGAGAATCAGAACCGTGACTTGATATTCAAAGATTTGAGCGCTGGCACAAGTGATCAATTATCGCTAGCTACACAAGAAAATTCAGCAATATTCCTGGAATCCGCATCAGCGAGAGATTTATCTAATTCAGGTAAACCGCACGCAAAGACTGTTTTTCTATTGGACCACACTGATTGTGTCAACGATGATTTTCTGGAAGAGTGCTTGTGGGTGGTTACTGAACGTAATGCGACAAAAAAACCTACTTTGTTGATTTTAATAGGATTGCCTCATTTAGAGTCACGACTCAAGTCCCCACGATTTATATCCTATAAATCTCTTTTGGTGGAAACGAATATTCTGGGTTGTCTAGACCAAGGTGAAGTTAGGGACTATATTCTTCATCGCTTACGTTTTGCAGAGTATTCTGGAAAAACATTATTTGACGAGGGTGCAATACAGTGTATAGCGAAATTTTCAAAAGGAATTCCGCGAGTCATCAATATCCTTTGCGGAAATTGCTTATTTCAGGCCAGCTTGAATCAACATCACGTCATTACCGAAGAAATAGTTAATAGCGCTGCTGAATTTTGCTTATTAGAAAAGGATGTCTTAAAGGCAGAAAAATCGGTGAAGATATCACCCCCCACACCAAGCTACCAGTTGTCAGATAAAATTAGTGTACTACCCGGTGAATTGATCACTCAACTATTGCAGCAGGTGGTTCAAATACAGGATGAGTTTGGACAAAACAGGAAAGCAATCAAACCGCCGCCAGATATTTTATCTGAACCAATTCTGGAACAACAATCCACTGCTGAAACGCAACCCAAGGCGGTCAAATCGGTCGTCTCAAAGATCCAAAACTCCAATAGTACAATTCGAGAATCTAAACAAGCAGTAGACTCGTCCATTTCACCAATAAGGCCTTTGGTCAATGCTTTAGTACCATCAGAAACGACCGAATTCAAACCGATATTGAGGTCTAATCGTAATTCTGATAGGGCAATTTCGAATCATGCGACCCCAGAAGGCAATCACATTGGATTCTTTAACAAATTAGGTTTTATTGTAGCCACGGTGTTGCTATCAATGGCAGCTATCTTTTGGATCATGGAGCAACAATCTACAAATTTCAGCGGACACGATAGCACTGATATGGACGGAAAAGTAAAAACTAAAAAGCAGGATGAATTGAAGCTTTTGCGGCGCACTGAGAAATCGCAGAAGGAAACTGGGCTGGTCTCTAATACAATCGAGAACCAGCCTTCTGCAGAGATTAAAACAGAACGCATAAACAGTAATGCAAGTATCAAGCGCATAGAACAATCCGATCAAAAGATAAACCCAAAGATCACAAAAGCAGCCGATGCCATCCTGGAAACTAAAACGGACACATTGCGTACACAAAATGTTGAATATCCCGATAAGGATCCCATTAGAATCTATATCGCGGCCCTGTTGGCAAAGGCCCGAAAGCATGAAGATAACAACCAATTAACGCGACCTGTAAGCAATAATGCGGTTGAAACCTTTCGCCGTATACTCAAGATTAATCCTGGTAATGCAGATGCAACACGAGGAATTCAGAGAATAAAACAAATATTTATCTATCAGGCAAAGAGCTTTATAAATCAAAAGCAGTGGCAACAAGCTGATGCAGCCGCAGTAAAAGCGCTACAGATAGATCCAGGAGATATACCTGTCGCTAATTTATTGGCCGATATCCGGCAACATAAGAAACCTGCAGGGGGAATCACCATCAATGAGGCACAAGAAGCATTAGATTTGCCAGTTTCAAATGATTAGATTGATAATCAAGAGTCTGATGCAAAAAATTCGTTCAACAGCACGTTATCAACTGGCGGAAAAAGGGATCACTTTCGATTTAAAAAGTTACTTTGCCCCAACCGAAAATGTGACGGCGCATTGTTGAAACTTTTCCTGGATGCAAATATGCCGATCGATGCACAAGGTGCGTCAACGGGTTACAGTATTAATTAAAGCATCAATACATGGGCATCTGATCGTGGTCGCGGCGATTCTAAATGAAAAATCTGCAGGTTAACCTGCAAAATCGATACGGCCAAACTGCATTAATAAATACCGCAGCAAATGGGCGCCACGAAGTAACGCACAGCTTGCTGGCTCATGGCGTAAATGTGCACATTAAAGATATTAATGGAAGGGATGCGCTCATGTTTGCAGTGGAAAAAGATCAGGCGGCTACTGTCAAAATCCTATTAAAGTGTGGTACTAACAGAAACACAAAAGACACAAATGGGCACATTGCATTGTCGATCGCGAAGAATAATCGTGACAACGATATAGTATTACTTTTACAATCAATACATTAACATGTAATGTACCAAATGGATAACTTGGTGAAGCGAATACAAATTACCAAAATATTATTTTAGTATTAATCTATTTTTGAGATTACTTTGAATACTCTTGGGATCGTGATTTTCTACCTGGAATATATTTGAATGAGATGCAAATATGTAATGACTGTTCTGAAATTTTATCCGTAAATTACGGTCTTAGTTATAATTAGGCTATGTCACAATTAACTGTTGAATTGAGTGTCCAATGTGTATCAAGATGTA
>CAXBGL010000147.1:0-6595 GCA_963975255.1 uncultured Nitrosomonas sp.
GTCAGTTTCCTCGCTGAATCAGGGAGTGGCCATCAGGTTTTAATGGATGGCGCACCTGAAGCAGGTGGACAAAATCTTGGGCCGCGTCCTATGGAAATGCTGTTAATGGGCTTAGGTGGCTGCACGACATTTGATGTCATGTTGATCTTAAAAAGAGGCCGCCAAGAAATCAATGACTGTGTTGTGGAAATTGAAGCCGAGCGGGCAGCGGTTGATCCCAAGGTTTTTACACGCATTCATCTGCATTTTATTATTACCGGAAAAAACCTGAAACAACAGCAAGTTGAGCGCGCCCTTAATTTATCCGCAGAAAAATATTGCTCTGCATCCATAATGCTCAAAACCACCGTGGAAATCACCCACGATTATGAACTCGTAGAGTTATCGCATAATTCTCAGTAATTGCACGCAGCAATTACATTGAGATACGTACTAGATCATATGAAATTCGTGGTTTGACACCTGATCCTAATCCGTTTTATATATATTTTCATAACTTACTTTATAAAAATATACTCTTTTGATTTAAAAAGTGTAATGCGTGCAAAATTCAATGGTGTAACCTTCTTTTTCATGTGTCATTCTAAACTACAGGCAGGCGTATATTCAAAATGTGAAGGGTCTGAAATGTCGGTACATGCAACAACTTTTTTGGACGAGCAGACATCATCAACAAACGAATTACCATCATTCACTCGTGCCGATCTTAGGTCAGCATTTAGAAATTGAACTTGCGATTCCCCGTGGTCTTGCCACGGGGAGCATTATAGTTTGTGTTTTTGAAGTCAGCGTAGCGCGCCGTTTTTGGTTTTTTGCGCCGTAATACCCCGCGGTCTTGCCGCGGGGATAGGTGCAGGGCGCGCGGAGCAAATTTATTTTCTTTGCCATAGATGAATGAAAACGTTTCATCTCTATACAAGACCTCAACATCTTCTTTCTTATTTGGAAAAAAGAGTCCATTGTTGTGCTGAGTATTTCGAACTAATCGATAAAAATTTAAAGATTGTGACCACTGTTGGAGACCCAAGGTGTCTGAAATAGATTTTGTTAGTTCCGAAAAGCTTCCTGGTGGGTCTGCAATAATTTCGCGGTGAATTTGTCGCAAAAAAGCTTCAATTACGCTGAAATACGAATTATTCATTTCTATTGCTATAAAATGAACAAATGCATTGATCCGTTGCACGAACTCGTCGTATGTCAGGCCAGAAAACACACGAGCTTTAATTTCTTTGGAATCCAATGAACAATGAGAGAATTCAAAACCCATTTTTGCTCGGACGAGCTCACTATTTTTATTTAAATGCTCTTGTATATTCTCAAGTTTCTTAATTATGGCAATTATTTCTTTGCTTACATTTACTCCAATTTAGCTCCCTATGAATTTTATAAATTTCTTTAACGAGTAGGCACTAGGTCCCGAATCACGAATCATATTAATGAAATAGGGAATCACGTCAAACCAGCTTCATGCGCCTGCTGATCTGCATGATAACTGGAGCGTACCATCGGCCCACAGGCCGCATGACTAAAGCCCATTTCCACAGCCGCTTTTTCAAATTCCTTAAAGCCCTCTGGGGCCACATAACGCATGACAGGCAGATGGCCGGTACTGGGTTGCAAATACTGCCCGATGGTCAGCATGTCAACATTGTGTTCGCGCAAATCACGCAATACCTCAAGAATTTCTTCATCCGTCTCGCCCAAACCCAACATCAAGCCGGATTTAGTGGGAACATGGGGAAAATCCGCTTTAAAATCTTTTAATAACTTCAATGAGTGTGCATAATCCGCACCTGGGCGGCACTGTTTATAAAGTCTTGGAACGGTTTCCAGATTATGGTTCATGACATCGGGTGGGCAAGCACCTAATTTCTCCAAAGCTTTTTCTATCCGCCCTCTGAAATCAGGCACCAGAACTTCAATTTTTGTATGTGGTGAGTGCATGCGTATTTCACGAATACAATCAGCAAAATGTTGTGCGCCACCATCACGTAAGTCATCCCGATCAACACTTGTAATGACCACATATTTCAGTTGCATTGCTGCAATGGACTGTGCAAGATGTAAGGGCTCTTCGGTATCGGGCGGCTTGGGTCTGCCATGCGCGACATCACAAAACGGACAACGCCGTGTACATAGATCGCCCAGAATCATAAAGGTCGCCGTCCCTTTTCCAAAGCATTCGCCAATATTAGGGCATGAAGCCTCTTCACATACGGTATGCAGCTTATGTTCACGCAACATGCGTTTGACTTCATAAAAGGCCTGGCTGCTGGAAGAACGCACACGTATCCAGGAAGGTTTACGTAACAAATTACTCGATGATTGTGGACTTATTTTGATTGGATTGCGTACAGTTTTCTCCGCACCCTTTTGGCGAATTTCAGTGCTCATAATGTTGAATGTTGTTTCCTTTGACAAGTCTTTCTTGTAATTTGTCGGATAATTGTTGGCTTAACACGTCCAGCCCGTGAGTGATTCCTAGATCTTTTGTTTGAGTGACTTGCAACCCAGCATGGCCGCAAGGATTAATTGCGCTAAATGGTTTAAGATCCATATCAATATTCAGCGCAATACCGTGGTAGCAATAGTTTTTTTTTATTTTTAATCCCAATGCAGCTATTTTTGCATTACCGACATATACGCCGGGTGCATCCAGACGACCTTCTGCATCAATATGATAATCGTTTAATAAGTCTATCACGGCATTTTCCATTCTTCTGACTAATTCCCTGACACCTAATTTCAAGCGACGGATATCTAGCAATAAATAGGCAATGAGTTGGCCAGGACCATGATAAGTAATTTGTCCACCCCGGTCTGTTTTAATCACCGCAATTCCGTTGTTATAAAGTAAGTGCTCGGGCTTACCAGCAATACCTTGGGTATACACAGCGGGATGTTGTAATAGCCAGATCTCATCGCGCGTCTGTTCTGTGCGGGTATTTGTAAAATCCCTCATGGCTTGCCAAGTGGAAAGATAGTCAAGCATACCCAACTCTCTGACTCTGAATATCTTGTTTTCGATAATAAGCTTAGACTGAATGGTACACATAACCAAACATTAAAGTGTCATTGTAACCATTGGATTAGCACTTAACGTTTGATACAGCGCATCGAGCTGAAGTCGTGAAGTGGCTTGAATCTTACAGGTAAGACTTAAATAGGTACCGCTCGTGCTGGTTCTAACTTCCATAGTTGTTTCATCAAAATCAGGCGCATGTAGTTTTACAATGGCTAAGATTTCCTGTGTAAAGTCTTTCTCTGCTTTTCCCATAATCTTGACGGGAAAATCACAGGGATATTCTATTAACGAAGATTGTTCTGTCATGTAGAGATTTTTAACGTTTCTTATGAACCTTATTTTCTGTTATAAAACGGAATAATAGGCTAACAAGTTGAAAACGTAATATATTATTGATTGTTCGGTTTTGCCAGCAATAGATTGTTGAGCACCCTGTACTTTTATTAGGCGGGTTCGCCGCGCATGATGGTTGCTTTGTAGTGCTGATAGTGTTGATGCAGTTGGGTAAATATAGTACCTGGTTTTCCATTGCCGACAGACTTGCCATCAAGGGAAGTGACCGCCATAATCTCTTTGGTAGAAGAGGTTAGCATCACTTCCTCAGCCATACGCAGATCTTCTTCAGAAATTTCTTTCACTTCATGTGCGACGTTATGGGCGGTTGCAAGCTCAAGGACTACATCATAAGTGATACCTGGCAGCATTAAATGACTTTTAGGTGGTGCTAACAGCACCTGATCTTTAACAACAAATATATTGCTGGCAGCTCCTTCGGTTAGATAGCCATCTCTGATAAGTATGGTTTCTGCCGCATTTGCATCGATGGCTGCTTGACGCAGCAGCACATTGGGTAGCAATGAAATTGCCTTGATGTCACAACGTACCCAACGATTGTCGATAGCAGTTACGGCAGAGGTACCTTTTGCCAGTAATGCCTGTGATGGCGCCGGCAATGGATTACCCATGATAAATACGGTAGGCGTGACATTATGTGGAAATGCATGATCACGTTTTGCTACACCGCGGGTAATATGCAGGTACAGATACTGATCTTCATCTTCATTATTTGCAATAATATGTTCCAATAGATTACGCCATTCTGCATCGCTATGCGGGTTCTTAAGGCGAATCCCGTCAAGACTGTGTTGCAAGCGTAGCAAGTGGTCCGTGAGTCTGAACATTTTTCGTGAATAAGCGGGAATTACTTCGTATACACCGTCACCAAAAATGAACCCCCTATCCAGTACGGGAATACACGCTTCCTCAATAGGCATAAATTTGCCGTTAAGATAGATCATGTGTTTCCTTTATGTTGTATTTTGGCAGTAAACTAATTTAAAAGTAATTTTATGCTGTCCCATGCACGACCAAATATATTAGCGGTGTCCACTTGTTCCAATGCAACCAATGGATAGGTCGCAATGGGTTTACCATTGAGTGTGAATTTTACCCTACCGACTTCTTCCCCGGCATGTATGGGTGCAATCAGTGGTTGCTTGTATTCCATAGTGGCTTTTAGCTTGTCTGTTTGACCTTTGGGTAGGGTGAAATAAACATCATGATTAAACCCTGCTTTGAGCATATTCTGTGTGCCTTTCCATAGCTTGATGGTGGTTAGCGCCTGGTTTTCTTTGTAGAGGTGTAGCGTATCGTAAAATTGAAAGCCATAATTTAGTAAGCGTTGGCTTTCCATGCTGCGTGCGTTGGCAGATTTGGCACCGAGTACAACAGAAATAAGTCGTCTATTATCACGTTTTGCTGAGGTGATTAAACAATATTCAGCTGCCTTGGTCCAGCCTGTTTTTAGCCCATCAACATGGGGATCAAGCCACAATAAACGGTTGCGATTGGGTTGAGTGATACCGTTATAGGTATATTCTTTTAATGAATAAAGCGGGTAGTACTCAGGGAAGTCCTGAATGATGGCTGTTGCCAGTAATGTTAGGTCGTATGCCGTAGTATAGTGTTCAGGATCAGGCAGTCCTGTGGAATTAGTGAAATGCGTGTTCTGCATACCCAAGCGCTCAGCTTCTTTATTCATCATCTGCGCAAAGATTTCTTCTGAACCCGCAATAGTTTCTGCCAGTGCAATACATGCATCATTGCCAGACTGCACAATCATGCCGTGTATTAATTCATTCGCAGTTACTTGTTTATTGGGTTCAATAAACATGCGTGAACCAATCATACGCCAGGCACGTTCAGATACAGATATATTTTGGTTTAGCGTAATACGATTTTGTTTAAGCGCCGTAAACACGACATAAGCTGTCATCAGTTTCGTCAAAGATGCCGGTTCGATACGTTTACTTGCATTTTGACTGACTAGTGTTTGGCCAGTTTGAAAATCAGTGAGTAAATAAGCTTTTGCAGCTATAGATAGAGAAGGTTGCTGCGCAAACACAGGCAAAACAGCGAAACATAGCAACAACGGAAGAAAACGCATCATGAGAGTATGCAAAAATAGTTCATTATATCTTGCTCCAGTGGTTTCATAAACTGAGGAAACGCCTGATCAGTCTTTTCCTTGAAGAATTGATTCGTGAGCAGGTACCTATACAATAATAAGGGAAAAATAGAAAATTTTTCGATTTATTTCCTAACTTATCTCTTTCAACGTAGCGAGCAAAGAGATAATGGATTGTTGTTTGACATGTGTATTTATCGTGTTGTTGTAGCTCAGTAGTGATGCGAACCGTTACATTAATCCCCGGGACAGTGACAGTCTTTTGGTTGCACGCTTTCTTCTTGATTCCTTGGGGTCGGCAATTAGTGGTCGATAGATTTCGATACGGTCATGATGACGTAAAATTGTTTCAGGTTTGGCAAATTTGCTAAATATACCAAACTTATTTTTGGCTAGATCGATATCTGGAAACAGACGGGTAATTCCAGAAAGTATAATAGCTTGCTTTGCGGTTGTTCCGACAGGAACATTTAACTGTTTTAGAGTCTGAAGATGGGGTAGTGCATAGGTTATTTCAATCTCAATTAGATTTGTCATGAGTTACTATAAACGGCATCCGCCCGTTCGATAAATGCTTCTACAAAACTGTTGGCAATTATGTAGAAAACGGGGCCAAAAAGTTTTTCCAATAATTTATTGGAGAACGTGTAATGCAATCGAAACTCTATCTTGCATGCATCATCAGATAGCGCAATAAAGCGCCAATGACCATCCAAGTGTTGGAAGGGTCCATCCAGTAACGTCATTTCAATAAAGTCAGGTGGCTGACGTGTATTCTCAGTCGTGAAACTATGCTTTACATGATGGTAATTAATCTTGACAGTTGCATGAGTAACTTTTTCATTTTGAATATCTACGGATGCACCACCACACCATGGAAGAAAGATTGGATAATCTTCAACGGCATCAACCAATGCAAACATTTGATTGGCCGAATATTCAACTAAAACTGTTTTTTCTATTTCTGCCATAAATCAAATCACTTCGCTAAAATGAGGTAATAAAAAGCTGATAAAATAAACAAAATTCAAATAAAACTATTTAATTAGGCTATGTCACAATTAAATGTTGAATTTGATTTAAGAATTCATAAAACCCTTATT
>CAXBGL010000148.1:0-6441 GCA_963975255.1 uncultured Nitrosomonas sp.
CCGCGTCTATCTATTTTATTTAATTTACAGAGAAAGAGAAAAGACACCCACATCTACCAAAAGTGATTTATACCCAATCTGCCAAAAATAGTATAACTAATACCAACTCCAAACTTGGTGGAGGGGGAAGGATTCGAACCTTCGAAGGCTGAGCCGTCAGATTTACAGTCTGATCCCTTTGACCGCTCGGGAACCCCTCCAAACGAAACCGCTAATTATGAATACATTATACAAATAAGTCAATCTGCATTTGTGTGTACAACGGCTTCAACCCACATCATTTCTTATCGTTTAGACACCCATTGCTCTTTCAAGCCAATCTAATCCTAGGGTCAACCAGTGTATAAGAAATATCTGTCAATATCAGCCCTGCAATATAAAGCATCGAACCCAAAAACACCATGGCACGCACAACTGCAAAATCCTGTGCGTTTATCGCATCAATTGTATAGCTACCCAAACCAGGTATACCAAAAAATGACTCAACAATCAGGCTACCTAAAAACAATAATGGCACGACCACCACAGCGCCCGTAAGTATAGGAATCATAGCATTTTTTAGAACATGCTTGAACAAAACCGTATTCTCAGACAAACCTTTTGCACGAGCAGTACGCACATACTCTTTACCCATTTCTTCCAAGAAAATCGTGCGATACCAACGTGTATTTGCACCAGCACTGCCTATCACACCAATAATTACTGGCAACATCAGAAACTTAGCGGCATCCAGTCCATCGCTATAGCCTGATATCGGCACTAAGTGCCATAACTTACTAATTAGAAACTGCCCACCAATTATATAAAACAAACTGGAAACAGACATCAGCGCAACACATAACACCACACCCCAGAAATCTATGTAAGTTGCACGAAAAAAAACCATGAGCAACGCAAAAGTAATATATACAATCAATCCCAATATAAATACAGGAAAGGCAATCGCAATACTTGGCAACATACGCGATTTAATCTCTTGCGCGATATCACGCCCATCATCGGCACGCCCAAATTCAAACGCAAACATGGCAATCGATTTTTCAAAGAAAATAGTATGCGTCAACTTTGCCATGCCTTCTTTTTTATTATGAAACATCAATGGCTTGTCGTAACCACGTGCCTGCTTCCATTTCTCAATAGCCTCAGGTGTAACATACTTGATGCCTAGTTGCATACGCGCCATATCATCGGGTGTGTTGACCACGAAAAACAAGGTAAAAGTAATGAGGTTTACCCCGATCAGTATAGGCAATGCATACAAAATTCGTCGAATGATGTAACTAAGCATAACGGTTACTTAAAACTATATGATTTATGATGACCCCATCCTAACGCCTCTGCTACTTTCTCTGCGACGAAAGGTAATCACTGCTGGAATTAAGCTTAGTCCAAATACGAACAATACCCATCCGATAGGCCATAACACAGGATCATTCCATTCGCGCCGTTTCTGCTCTCTTAACGCCGCATCTATTCTAAAGTATTTGAACTTATTATGAGATATTCTGTTCGGCTTAACATTCTGATACCAAGCATGATAAAGCCCATAATCCTTAGGGTGGTAACCCCATAACCAAGGTGCGTCATGACGCAGAACGTTAACCATACGATCAATTATTTGTTGACGTTCAGGACTATTCTCCATATTTTTCATTTTTTCAAATAGTTGATTATATTCTGCACTATTATAATTCACAGCATTCTCGCCATTATTACCCACCTTACGTTGGGGCCCGAATAACAAAAATAAGAAGTTCTCCGGATCTGGATAGTCAGCATTCCAACCCCACTCAAAAATCTGTGCATTACCTTTGCGTATCTTATCCTGGAAACGATTGTAATCAGTATCTCTAACCACCAACTGAATATTCAGTTTTTGGAATTGTTTGCGCATCCAGGCATGTTCCGATCTGTCTTCTGAATTACGCGCTGTCACATCAAAGTACAGTATTAATGGTGCCTCTGTTTTTTGATCTATCCCATTAGGATATCCAGCTTCAGCAAGCAAAGCCTTTGCCTTATCAATTGATTTACGCACTGGCTGTCCGTTTACCCAATCATAGACGACTGGATTAACTCCCTCTTTACCATCACGATAGCCCACTATGCCAGGAGATATCGGACCCTGCGCCGGGATGCCGCGACCATTTGCAAATATTGAAATAAACTCCTCATAATCCACTGCAATCGAAATAGCCTGCCTGAGTTTTCTTGCTGACTCACGCTTCTGATCACTCACGCCACCACCCACAACTGGGTCAAGCATGTTAAAACCCATATAATTAGTGGAAGCTGCAGCAGCGGTCTCTAACCTTATCCCCTGAGCAGCCATCTCATCTGTAACCGTTGCTTCACCCTGCCCTGCCATTTGCACAGCTTGATCAAAGCTTTCAGAACCAATTCCTGATGCATCATAATAGCCTTGTAAGAACTTATTCCATCTAGGAATACTTTCTTTCTCACGACTAAAAATAATTTTATCGATAAATGGAAGTGGCTGCCCTGCATCGGCTAGCAAACTCCGCTGCTCATCACCAATCTCGCCTTCCATTGGATACGATTCGCCATGAAAATTTGGGTTAGTTTCTAAAACCATGATCAGATTTGGGTTGTTCTCAGTCAACATATAGGGACCCGTTCCAACAGGATACCAATCAAGCGTAATATTCTTTTCGAGTAATTCTTTTTGTGCGTAGAATTTTTCGGCCTCCCATGGAATCGGCGCAAAAAAAGGCATCGCCAACCAATAAATAAATTGCGGATATTTCCCTTTAATCTTTATACGGTAGGTATAAGTATCAACAACTTGCGCACCTTCTAATGAATAGTTATTCAGATCAATATAATTATCGTGCTCAAGCTGTTCGTCAGCTACGGATTTAAGTGTAAATGCATATTCCCTTAGACCCACAATATAGTCCGCCATGAGTCCATATATCGGCGAATGCAGCTTTGGATGAGCCAAACGTTTGATCTGAAAAACATAATCCTTTGCAGTCAGCTCACGCGTTCCCGCACCAGGAAAATCAGATAGCTTATAAAAATCTATCAGCGCTTGATCATTGAGGTCATGATATAGAAACTCACCTTGCTCATTGCGTGCAAAAGCTGGATGCGGTTGATATAAAATACCTGGCTTAATTGATATTTCATAAATAGTGTAAGCAATCTCTAAATCATCAGCATCGCTGGGAAGTTGATTCTCATTAACATCAAAATACTTTACATGCGGCATTTCATTGGCTGTCAACGGAATCAACTCATAAGGCCGCTTTAAATAATGATACTGTAGTGGTGGCTCGTATATTTGCGCCGTAAATTGAATTTCATTAGTGCTATAAGATTGCACAGGATCAAGATGCTTAGGTCGCTCTGTAAATACATTGTAGAGGATATTTTTCCCGTCATCTGCTGCAGGATACGGACTATTCCAATTACCGCCACTACAAGCTGACAGTAGCGTTACAAGAAGTATCCATAACCATTGGATCTTGAGATCTCTATTCATTTCAAACATGGCTTAACAGAAATATGAATTATGAAAAAATGTATACCTGTATTCTAACGCGTTCAACGTAAATCCCACGCACACCTGACCTTCAGCTATAATCCGCCGACACCTTTTCATTACAAGGAAATTATATGGGGTTTCTTGCAAACAAACGAATACTTATTACCGGACTACTCAGTAACCGTTCCATTGCGTACGGTATTGCTAAGGCGATGCGTCGCGAAGGTGCAGAGCTTGCCTTTACTTACCAAGGAGAGGATGTACGTATACGAGTTGAGAAACTGGCCGCTGAATTTGATAGCAGCTTGCTGTTTTCCTGTGATGTAACGCAGGATAATGAAATTACTCAATGCTTTGAAGATCTTCAGAAACACTGGGATGGTTTAGATGGCATTATCCACTCAATCGCATTTGCACCACGCGAGGCACTGAGCGGAGACTATCTTGAGAGTGTCAATCGAGAAGCTTTTCGCATTGCACATGATGTCAGCTCCTATAGTTTTGCTGCACTGGCTAAAGCCGGACTTTCATTAATGCAAAATAGAAATGGTGCGCTTTTAACGCTGAGTTACCTGGGTGCCAATCAAGTCATGCCAAATTACAATGTCATGGGATTAGCCAAAGCCAGTCTTGAGGCAAACGTTCGCTTCATGGCCTCCAGTCTTGGCCAAAAAGGTATACGTGTTAATGCAATTTCTGCCGGCCCCATTAAGACGCTAGCCGCTGCGGGAATTGGCGATTTTGGAAAACTATTGAGTTACACTGAAAAAGTTTCACCTTTACGACGCAATGTTACCACTGAAGAAGTCGGCAACGTTGCAGCATTCCTATGTAGCGATTTAGCCAGTGGCATTACTGGAGAAATAACCTATGTTGACGCAGGATTCAATACGGTTGCTTTTGACATTTGATATGACAAACTAAAAACTTTCCTGCTTAATAGTCACTTCATACCGTTGTCTTATCCCAGCAAGATAAGATGACATTTCTTCTTGGGTAATCATCTGCTGCAGTTGCTTACTAAAATCAGTAAATTTAGTCTTATCCGCTGTGTCTGGCTCAATAATACGATTAATACGAACCAAGCTATAACCACCTTCGGGATTGCTTATACCAGTATAAGCAGGCAATTTTGTTAATTCAGTTTTAAAAATTTCTTGTAGAATTTTAAGTTCAACACCCTTAGGTTGCATATAAGATACTTGTTTCGATTCACCCCACGTTACCTTAACTTCTTCACCTGCTTGTAAACGCGCAAGTTTTTCCTGCCCATCTTTTACAGCCATCTCAATAGACAATTGTTTCTTTAAACTTTCGACGATCTTATCTTTAACCAATGTTATCGATTGTGCAGCTGCAATTTTATGATCCAGTATACGAGCGGAAACAAATGTATCAGGCATTACTTCAATTGCTTCGGTATTGCGCCGATCCTTAATGGCGTCATCAGAAAAAATTGCTTCCAATACTTTCTCATTAGCAAGAATGGCAGGTTCACTCAGATCCTTGTCAATCCATTCACTTTTTTGTATGGGCAATTCAAATCGCTCTGCTGCAGCTTGTAAATTATCGCTTTGTTCGTACACAAAATTGCTAAAATCCTCAGCTATTTCTCCAAAGGCATCACCAACCTTTTGTCGCTTCAGATTCTGTTCAATCTGTCCACGTACTGTCTCAAAGGCAGGCACGCTGGCACCTTTGACCGCAGAAAGCTTAATAATATGAAATCCAAAGTCTGTCTCGACCAATCCACTAATTTCATTGGGTTGCATTTGATAAATTTTATCCTCAAATGCTTTTACCATGACACCACGACCAAAGAATCCAAGATCTCCACCCTGATTTGCTGAACCCGGGTCGTCAGAAAATTCTTTAGCAAGGCCTGCAAAATTCTCTGGATTCTGTCTGACCTTAGCCAAGACATCCTCTGCCTTATTTCTTGCGATCTGCTTTTCGTCATCTGAAATAGCTGCAGATGCACTAATTAAAATATGACTGGCTTGGCGTTCTTCTGGTTGGCCAAACTCATTTTGATGTCCGTCAAAGTACTTTCTAGCCTCGTCACTCGTTACGGGCTCAATTTTTGCCAATTCATCAAGCGATAGCACGAGATATTCAACACGTACCCGTTCAGGTAAGTAAAACTCTGTTTGATGGCTATCATAATAAGCTTTAATGGCAGCCTCATCGGGAATGATTTGTGACAAGAACTGATCAGGATCAATTTGAATTTGATTGATTTCACGCTGCACTTGGCTTAAATACATCACTCTTTGAGCTACAGTATCCGAGACAAAACCATGCTCGCTATAACCATCCAACAGTTGCTGCAATAAAACCTCTTGGCGCACACGTGATTCAAATACTAATGGATTAATTCCTTGCGTATTTAAAAACTCTTCATATTGCTGTTTAGAAAATTGATTATCCTGCTGAAACTCTGGGATATCCTGTATCACTTTTACCACCTGAGAGTCCAACACGGTAAATCCATGACTCACGGCTTCTCTGTGTAACAATCGCTGCTGAATTAATCTTTCCAGTACCGAGTTTCGCACTTCCACATTATCAAGTAACGAACTATCAAATTTTTCACCAAGCATATTGCGCATTCTTTCTTGTTGATCGCGTAGTGCTTGTTCAAATTCACGCCGCTGGATCTCTTCTCCATCGACAATGGCAACGTAACCCTCTCCATCTCCACTGCGGTATGACTCAACACCCCAAAACAAAAACGGAAGCACCGCCAAACCCATAATCACTTGGACAATACCTTTTCTTCGATTAACGAAATCAAACACTATTAAAATCCGGTAACACTAATATAGAAATAGGCCAGGTGAACAAAGCTCACCTGGGATGCGTTTATTATTATTTGGCGGAGCGGACGGGACTCGAACCCGCGACCCCCGGCGTGACAGGCCGGTATT
>CAXBGL010000149.1:0-6344 GCA_963975255.1 uncultured Nitrosomonas sp.
TAGTGTCTCTTGGAAAAACAAGACAATTTCAACAGTTAATTGCGACATAGCCTTATATATTGAATTATACAAATTTAAGAATGCTTAACTCGCAAGTATCGACTGTCTAAGCGGCAGGTTTTAAACCAACCAGCGTTTTGATTGCACGCATTATTTTAAATCCATAATAAGAATTCAAACAACACCATTGCTAATAAAGTACAGTTTCTGGAAAAATATACTGCTGTTGCTGCTAACGTTGCTAATCGCATCCTGTGCCCTGGGACCGGACTATCGGCGCCCATCGATTGACACTAACAAACAGTTTTTGATGGCACAGGAAGAAGGTGCATCCATTGCCAATCTCACATGGTGGGAATTTCTTCAAGATAAAACATTGCAAAAACTGATTTATCAGGCTTTGTTGGACAATAGAGACCTAAAGCAGGCTACTGCCAGTATTGAAGAATTTCAGGCGCGTTTAAAAGTAGCACACATGGATTTTCTTCCTAAAATGGATGTCAACACAAATGCGCCTTTTTTTGGAACGATGGGCGGGTTTGCACGAGCCGGTTTTCCATCAAGTTATAGTTATTTTGGACAAACAGACCTGAATTGGGAATTGGATGTCTGGGGAAAAATCCGACGCACCAACGAAGCGGCGCGTGCCGACCTGCTCGCGCGTGAAGAAAATCGCCGCGCAGTTATACTGATGTTGATCAGCACAGTTGCACAATCCTATTTTGATCTGCTGCAATTTGATACGCAACGGAAAATCGCCCACCGTGCTTTGTCCTCATGGCAGGAGTCGGTTGCCATTTCCCGCGCACAGTTGGAAGGCGGTATTATTTCACGCCTTGATCTGGACCAATTCGAAGCCGAACGTGCTAATGCCGCTGCGCGCTTGGCTGAATTTGAAAGATTGATCGTACAGAAAGAAAACGAACTCAATGTACTAATTGGAAAGAATCCGGCACCAATTTTACGCATTCATTTATTAAACGAACAACAAATGCCACCAGAAATTCCCGCTGGACTGCCTTCCGAGTTACTACAGCGCCGGCCCGATGTTTTACAGGCTGAACAAACCTTGGTGGCTGCAACTGCTCGAATTGGTATAACAAAAGCCATGCGTTTCCCCAGTTTTTCGATCACCGGGTTTCTGGGTGTAGCCAGTCCAGCATTGTCCAATTTATTGCTTTCAGACAGCAAATTTGGTGTGGGTGGCGTAGGATTGGCAGGACCTTTGTTTAACGCGAATAGTCTGGGTTTCGAACAGCGGGCGGCCGAAGCACAGGCCCAACAAGCATTGGCAAATTATGAACAAACGATTCTAGTGGCATTCAAAGAAGTTGAAGACGCCTTAATCGCTATCCGTACGGCAGACGACCAACGAAAAGCCAGACAGGTTCAGGTTGAAGCATTGCGATCGGCCTTGCGAGTAGCAAATCTGCGTTACAGGGGTGGACTTACAAGCTATGTGGATGTATTGCTTGCCAAGCGCAATTTGTTCGAAGCGGAGTTTTCACTGACAGAGACGCATCGCTTACATTTGGTGTCGATTGTTCAATTATACAGAGCCTTGGGAGGCGGATGGAACACTGATGATGAATATAATTAGCCATATTTCCCAGAGACTTCCTTGGCACACTTTCAAGTTTTTCAAAGCATGGATAATGGATAACAATTATGATTGACTCCCGTCTGTTACAAACACATGTGCAATCATGTACCAATCTTATAAAGACGTTATTCTGGACGGTATCCATTGGGTTATGTCTGATTCTAATTAAAGGTTGTTCAACAGATGCCCCTATTGATACATCTCCGCCGCCGCCACAAGTTGAAGTCATTACAGTAATTGCTCGAACGGTTCCGGATGAGCCTGAATTTATCGGACAAACTGAGGCTTTCCGCCCCGTAGAAATTCGACCGCAGGTTTCTGGAATTATTAAAGAAGTCTTTTTTACAGAAGGCCGGAACGTTAAGAAAGGTGATAAATTATATCTTATCGATCCTGTACCGTTTAATGCAATTTATCAGGCCATGAAGGCGAAAGTGGCTCAGCACAAAGCGCGTCTGATTCAGGTTAAACAAAATCTTGCGCGTGTACGACCACTGCTCGAACAACAAGCCGTCAGTCAAAAGGATGTTGATGATGCGGTAGCGGAGGTTTTAAGTGCCGAGGCTGCATTAGTCGCCGCGCAAAACGATCAAGTTAAAGCAAAATTTGATTTGGACAATACCATGATTTATGCACCTGTAAAAGGCCGAATAGGCCGTAGCAATTATTACGAGGGCCAATTGATTTCTGCACAAACCACCCTATTAATCACGATAGATCAACTGGATCCCATGTATGTGACTGTTAATGTTCCTGAAAGCTATCTGCTTCGTCGCCGGCGCGAGCTTGCTGAGGACAAGGTTCAACGACCGGGTATTTTTCAATTGCTTGGTGTGATGACTTTTTCGGATGGCAGTGTCTATCCAGAGAAAGGGATACTGGATTTTGCGGCTGTTACATTAAGCTCTGCGACAGGTACGTTACAAGGACGATTTAAGTTTCCTAATCCAGAAGGTGATTTTTTACCCGGGCAATCTTACTTTTATCCCGGGCAATTCGTCAAAATTCGCGTTCAGGGTATTATCCGTCCCAATGCGATTTTGATTCCACAACGCGCCGTTCAACAAAGTCCTGTTGGATCGTTTGTTTTTGTAATCGATGAAGAGGATAAAGCTGAATTTCGTTCGGTTAAAGCCAGTACTTGGTATGGAAATGAATGGTTGATTGAAAACGGCCTTGATCCAGGGGAACGCGTCGTGGTGGAAGGGTTTCATCGGATTCAACCCGGAACTCTAGTCACTGTCTTGGCATATGAAAAGGCTGCATCTTCGAATAATCTTCCGGATAAATAGACCACGTAGAAAAACCATGAGCTCTCATTTTTTTATTGATCGCCCTATTTTTGCATCAGTCTTGTCCATTCTTATTGTGGTAGTAGGTTTGGTATCGTTACAAAGCCTTCCGGTAGCGCAATTTCCACAAATCACACCGCCTATGGTGCAAATTGAAGCGGATTATCCCGGCGCCAGCGCGGAAGTTGTCGCAGAAGCTGTGGCGCGCCCGATCGAGGTACAGATTCCAGGCATTGATAATCTGCTTTACTATGAATCTACCAGTACGAATGATGGGCACATGACGATGCGCCTCACATTCGAAATTGGGACCGATGTGGATATCGCACAGGTTCAGACGCAAAATCGGCAACGCCTTGCCGAGCCTCAATTACCGGATGAAGTGATTCGCCAAGGTGTCACGGTAAAAAAAATGTCGCCAGATTTGTTGGCAGTGATCGCATTAAGTTCGACCGATCCTAGACACGATCCTGTTTTTCTTTCAAATTATGCACTGATTCAAGTGCTCGATAATATCAAGCGACTACCGGGTGTCGGCGATGCGATCATCTTTGGCGCACAAAATTATGCCATGCGACTGATTCTCGATCCTGTGCGTATGGCGCAACTCAATATCACACCTACGGAGATTGCTGCTGTCGTGCGTGAGCAGAATCGTGATTTTCCAGCGGGGAGGATAGGCCGAGAACCTTCTGCAAAAGATACAGAGCTTACCATTCCTGTGATAACACATGGTCGAATGAGCGAAGTCAAGGAATTCGAGGATATGATTGTCCGGGCTAATCCCGATGGTTCCATGGTTCGGATGCGGGATGTCGCGCAGGTTGAATTGGGTGCTCAGTCCTATGATCTCGAAGGCCGGTGGAATGGAAAACCTAATACTTTTATGTTGACCTTTCTGTCTCCAGGAGCCAACGCACTCGACACCGTTAAGCTGATACGACAGGAAATGGACAGACTGGCGATGAGCTTCCCGGCAGGCACGTCCTATGATATCCCCTATGACACCACCAAATTTATCGAGGTCTCTATTAATGAGGTTGTGAAAACACTTGCTGAAGCAACTTTGTTGGTTATTCTGGTGGTTTTCTTATTTCTGCAAAATTGGCGGGCAACGCTTATTCCAGCCGTTGCCGTTCCTATTTCTCTGATTGGAACCTTGGCGGGTATGGAGGCGTTGGGGTTTTCAATCAATACGTTAACTTTGTTCGGTATGGTGCTGGCCATCGGTATCGTGGTGGATGATGCAATTATTGTGGTGGAGAATGTTGAACGGCATATTACCAAGGGCGGTCTTTCGTCCAGAGACGCTGCGATCAAAGCGATGAATGAAGTAACCGGGGCGGTGATTGCAAGCGTCTTAGTACTGGCCGCTGTGTTTGTACCCGTCACTTTTTTAGGCGGGATTACTGGAGAATTGTACAAGCAATTTGCGATTACGATTGCACTTTCTGTCACCATTTCCGGATTTGTGGCACTGACCCTCAGTCCTGCACTTTGTGCACTGGTTCTTAAACCCAGCCACAGTGCTCCCCGAGGATTCTGGAAAATCTTTAATCGCATGTTTGATTGGATACAAACACGCTATGTTGGAACTGTCGGCATTGCCCTCAAGCGATCCGTGATTGCTTTGGCCGTTTTTGGAACACTATTAGTTTTCATTTTTGTGCTATTCAGGACCATTCCAGGCAGCTTTCTTCCAGAAGAAGACCAGGGTTACTTTATTACCATCTTTCAATTACCTGAGGGTGCCTCTAAGGCACGTACTATTGAAGTAGTTAAAAAAATAGAAAATTACTATCTATCAAATCCGTCGGTTCATTCAACGGATGCCTTAGCGGGTCAAAATTTTGTTTTCAATACTCGAGGGTCGAATCAAGCAACGATGTTTGTGCCACTGCACCATTGGGATGAACGTACAGACTCGAATGAACAGGTGCCGGGACTTATTGCTGCGGCTTTTCAAGAATTTGCCAAAATCCCCGAAGCTTTGATTCTGGCGTTTAATGCGCCTTCTATTCCAGGTCTCGGCTCCACGGGTGGTTTTTCGCTTCAACTGCAAGATCCCAGTGGCGGCGATTTTTCTGAGTTCGCTGCAGTCACTCAGGAATTTGTGGTGAGAGCTACAGAACATCCGGCAATCGCTGCAGCCAGCACTAGCTTTCGTGTAAGCGCCCCCCGGCTCTTTGCCCATGTAGACAGAGAGCGGGCTAAAGCACTGGGCGTGCCTATTTCAGAAGTGTTTGATACCATGCAAGCGTATTTCGGAAATCTGTATATTAACGATTTTGTAAAATTTGGCCGTGTCTATCGTGTGCAAACGGAAGCTTTACCAGAATACCGATCCAGCCCGGAAGATATCAGTAAGCTTTATGTACGCGCTCAGAATGGTGCGAAACAAACTATGATTCCCCTGGATTCCGTCGTTTCCACAGAATTTAGCAGTAGCCCGGATCCGGTTACGCATTTCAATGGTTTCAATTCTGCACTTGTGATGGGTGCTGCCGCACCTGGCTATAGTTCAGGGCAATCAATTGAGGCACTAACGCAAACTGCAGACGAAATTCTTGTTCCTCGTGGTTTTTCGATTGACTGGAGTGGCATCTCTTTCCAGGAAAAAAAGGCTGAAGGGCAATCTATTATGGTGTTTGCTTTCGCGATGCTAATGGTCTTTCTGGTACTGGCCGCTTTATACGAAAGCTGGTCTATTCCATTTGCAGTCATTCTTGCAATACCTTTCGGCGTTTTAGGTGCATTGTTAGCTGTCTGGACCCGAGAGCTGAATAACGATATTTATTTCCAAATTGGATTGATAACGTTGATCGGTTTGGCGGCAAAAAATGCAATTTTGATTGTAGAGTTTGCCAATCAGCGTTATGTTGCGGGCGCGTCACTGACTGATGCGGCAATCGAAGCGACACGCCTTCGTTTCCGACCAATCATTATGACATCAATGGCTTTTATTCTAGGCGTGTTGCCACTTGTTTTAGCATCCGGCGCAGGTGCCGCCAGCCGTAACTCAATCGGAACAGGCGTATTTGGAGGCATGCTGGCGGCGACATTTTTAGCTATCTTTTTCGTACCACTTTTCTTTGTCATGATTGGAAAAATTACACGGCGTACAGCGCATTCAAAAGTGGAATTTAAACAGATTGAAGCGAGTCATCCTCCTCCTGCAAAAGAAGATAAGCTTGAATGAAAAATGGTGCGATTGATGGAAAAAATATTCAGGGATCAGCTAAGAACATAAAAAGATAGCGTGTATTTGGAGTCTGACCAAAGCCGAAGTAGCCAACCAGATGGAGTAGGGGGGGTAGGCAACGGTTTACAAGGTATTGACCAAAGGATAAATGGTAGTTTGGTTTTATCTAACGGCTGTAATTTCATTGAGTTTTAAAAAGGCTATGTCGCAATTAACTATTGGTTTTTGTTAACTCTCTAATTGTACT
>CAXBGL010000150.1:0-6240 GCA_963975255.1 uncultured Nitrosomonas sp.
CATTACTCTATCCTCTCAAGAAATAGAGTCTCCTGTAAACCCGGGGGAATTCAGATTGGTACCTTCGCGCTATGTAGGTAAAATTCCTATACATGGATAGGAGAAAACCTTACCTTTCTTTTGGTTCCACTTCCATTTACTTCTATTCCATCAAGCTTGAGAATGAAAAATGTGATTTAAGCATTTTATGCGATCGCATCATGCAATATTCAACAGGGGGCAAAGATGGAAACAAACCAACTACTGGAAGAAGTGAGAGAAATTAATCTTGGATACATGTTGCTTGCTCAACAATTGTTACGCGAAGATAAAATTGCAGCGATGTATAGATTAGGTATTAGCCAAGATGTTGCTGATATTATTGAACGACTCAGCTCTAGCCAGCTTCTTAAAATGGCAGCTTCGAATATGTTACTTTGCCGTTTCCGATTTGATGATCGTTTGATAGCAGAAATGCTGTCAAATCAAAATCGGAATCAGGCTGTATCCCAATCTCACGCTGCTATATTAATGGCAGGTGAACCAGCTGAAGTTATTACGTAAATTTGCTTTTTTAGGAGTGCGTAAGTTATGCGCAATAAAAGTATTCTAAAGGAAGCAAAACAAATTCAGCTTGCGACCGAATTAATTAAGCTTGGGGCAAGACTACAGGTATTGGAGATGAATTCCAATTTAAGTCGCGAAAGATTAGTAAAGTTATATAAAGAAATAAGGGGTGTTTCGCCACCAAAGGGAATGTTACCCTATTCGGAAGATTGGTTTATGAGTTGGCAGCCAAATATGCACTCATCATTGTTTATTAATATCTTCAACTATCTAACAAAACATGCTGAGATTGAAGGTATTGATGCGTTGATTAAAAGTTATAAGCTTTACTTAGAGCATATTGAGGTAAATGAATTGCAGCGTGTTTTAAGTTTGACACGAGCGTGGACATTAATACGTTTTATTAATAGCCAAGTACTGTGTATCGCACCATGTGTCAGGTGTGGTGGTAAGTTCCTGGTGCATTCATTAGAGATACACTCCAATCATGTCTGTGGATTATGTAATATACCGTCCCGTGCTGGTAAGACTAAAAAAGTTGCTGCAGCTGCAGCAAACGCAGGATGATATTAGATAAACTTCAAGTAAGCGTTTTCTTAATGCGCTCTAATGCTACTTTTAAATTTTTAATAGAAGTAGCAAAAGATAAACGTATATAGCCTTCGCTACCAAATGCAGATCCTGGAACAACGGCAACCCCGGCATGTTCTAAGAGATATTCAGTAAATGCGATATCACTTTGATTACTGAGTAATTTTCTACTATACAAGTCTGTAATGGCCTGTCGCGTATCGGCGAATGTATAAAATGCGCCGTCAGAGTGTAAACTTCTAATTCCATTCATTGCATTCAGTTTTTCCGCAACAAAATTGTTGCGTTCTTTGAATGCTGCCAACATCGGCTCAATACAAGATTGGTCACCCACTAGTGCAGTTTCTGCAGCTATCTGAGAAATAGAGCAGGGGTTAGATGTACTCTGAGATTGTATGTTTTCCATCGCTGTAACAATATGTGCAGGACCGCCACAATAACCAATACGCCATCCAGTCATGGAGTATGCTTTGGAAACACCATTTAATACAATAGTTCGTGGGTATAGATCAGGGCAGACATTGAGAATATTTATGAATTGTTTGCCTGATAACAGGATATGTTCATACATATCATCAGTAGCGATGAGAATATCGGGATGCTTGCGTAGCACTTCACACAGTGCTTTCAGTTCTTCTGCGGTATATACAGCACCTGATGGGTTTCCTGGGCTGTTAATAACAAACATTTTTGTTTTTGGTGTAATAGCATTTTCCAGCTGTGTTGCTGTTATTTTGAAATTCTGTTCAATACCTGTTTCAATAAAAACAGGATTACCTTCGGCTATCAAAACGATATCTGGGTAGGAAACCCAATAGGGCGCAGGAATAATTACCTCATCACCTGGATTAATAACGGATAATACCAAGTTAAAGAAGCTTTGCTTGCCACCACATGATACTAAGATTTGCTGGGTATCATAATCAAAACCGTTTTCATTTCTAAATTTAGCAATAATAGCTTTTTTTAAACTAGGTGTGCCTCCTACAGGCGTGTATTTGGTAAAACCATTATTAATGGCAGTGATTGCAGCATCCTTTATATGTTGTGGTGTATCAAAATCAGGTTCACCAGCACCCAAGCCAATAATATCTTTACCTTCAGCTTTAAGTCTTGCAGCGCGGGCAGTTACAGCAAGGGTGGGGGAGGGTTTAATAACTTGAACGCGGTTTGAGAGTTCCACAAAAAATCCTTACACTAATATGACGGCAGGGTCTGCATGTTAAAATTGGCATAGAGAAACAATTTAATACTGGAATTATACCTGTGATCGTTACCTTCCCCAATAGCCCTTATAAATTATATCAAACGTTTGAACCAGCAGGAGACCAGCCAGAAGCTATAGCTAAATTGATTGAAGGTGTAAACGATGGTCTTGCCTTCCAGACACTATTGGGCGTAACGGGTTCTGGTAAAACTTTTACGATGGCCAATGTAATTGCCTGTTTAGGTCGCCCTGCCATTATCATGGCGCCAAATAAGACTCTAGCAGCACAGCTTTATGCTGAAATGCGTGAATTCTTCCCGGAAAATGCGATTGAGTATTTCGTTTCTTATTATGATTATTATCAGCCAGAAGCTTATGTCCCATCACGTGATCTTTTTATCGAAAAAGATTCAAGTATCAATGAGCATATTGAGCAAATGCGCTTATCAGCGACCAAATCACTACTTGAGCGGGACGACGCCATAATTATTGCTTCGGTATCATGTATATATGGTATTGGTGACCCGGTAGATTATCATGGCATGATTCTGCATTTACGTGAAAACGAGAAAATTTCTCAGCGTGAAGTCATCAAACGTTTAATAGAAATGCAGTATGAGCGCAATGAAATAGATTTCACCCGAGGTGTCTTTCGCGTAAGAGGGGATGTACTCGATATTTTTCCTGCTGAAAGTTCGGAAACAGCCGTGCGTGTTTCATTGTTTGATGATGAAGTCGAGAGTATGTCATTATTTGATCCACTTACGGGGCGTGTACTCCAAAAATTATCGCGTTACACAGTATATCCATCCAGCCATTATGTGACACCAAGAAGTACGACACTTCGAGCAATTGATGCAATCAAGGCAGAACTCAGTAATCGATTAGAATTCTATTATCAAGACCATAAACTGGTTGAGGCGCAGCGTATTGAGCAACGTACGCGTTTTGATCTTGAAATGCTGAATGAATTGGGTTTTTGTAAAGGAATTGAAAATTATTCGCGGCACCTTTCTGGAAAAAATCCTGGCGAACCACCACCTACACTAATCAATTATTTACCCAGCAACGCATTGATGGTTATTGATGAAAGTCATGTAACGGTTCCACAGATAGGTGGTATGTATAAGGGAGATCGTTCACGCAAGGAAAATTTGGTGAATTACGGTTTTCGCTTGCCCTCAGCTTTGGATAATCGTCCTTTGAAGTTTGATGAGTTTGAAGCAATGATGCGACAAACAGTCTTTGTTTCTGCAACGCCTGCTGATTATGAGCAAACGCATAGCGGTCAGGTGGTAGAGCAGGTTGTGCGACCCACTGGATTGGTTGATCCAGAAATTGAAGTGCGTCCCCTCGCAACACAAGTAGATGACTTGATGTCTGAAATTAATCTACGTACTGAAAAGAATGAAAGGGTGTTGGTTACAACGCTGACTAAACGCATGGCAGAAGATTTAACTGATTATTTTTCAGATCATCATATAAAGGTGCGCTATTTGCATTCTGATATTGATACGGTAGAAAGAGTAGAAATTATTCGTGACTTACGTTTGGGTCAGTTCGATGTTTTGGTCGGCATCAATCTGTTACGTGAAGGGCTGGATATCCCGGAAGTATCATTAGTTGCGATACTAGATGCTGATAAAGAAGGATTCTTGCGTTCTAAACGATCACTGATTCAGACAATTGGTAGGGCAGCGCGTCATATTAATGGTACAGCCATTCTTTATGCAGACAAGATTACAAATTCAATGCGTTATGCGATTGATGAAACGCAACGTCGGCGTGACAAACAAACATTATTTAACCAACAAAATAACATTACACCACGCAGTGTAAACAAGCGCATTAAAGATTTAATTGATGGTGTTTACAATATTGAAACAGCGCAACAGAGCCTCAAAACAGCACAAGAACAAGCCCGTTATAATTCTATGAGTGAATCTCAATTAGCCAAAGAAATTCAGCATTTGGAAAAACAAATGCTCGGTGCTGCTAAAAACCTAGAGTTTGAGGAAGCTGCACAATATCGGGATGAGTTAAAAAAACTTAGAAATAAATTATTCATTGGATTCACAGAATAAAATAGGCGACAAGATTATTTTCGGATCATAGTGGAAGATACGAAGATAATCCTGTTGAAGGTTCTATTTAATGTTTTGCTGGAAAAATTATTCATTACCATGCTTTCTACAAAACGTATATGGTCACCAACCTTAACTTGTGTTGTCGGTGCAGCTATCCAGAAGCGCTTGTCGCCATTTTTTAGTTCCATATAGGTATAGCCTGTTGTATTAATAGTAGAAACAACGACACCTTCGTCATTAGGAAATTGTGTTGTGGCACTCGATGTGTTCTCAGTATTATGATGCGTTGCCATTACGGTTAAGGGGCTCAAGTATAAGAGTCCAATCAAGGTGACTATAGTCAAATGTGAAATTTTCATTGTTACTCCAAAGATCAAGTTGATTTTCTTAGCAGTATAATACACCGTCGTTACTTTAGTTCCAGTTAAAAGCTATTTACTTCATTCGGAAAGTATGCACCGGATATATTAAAATAAATAATAAATTTGCTCCGCGCGCCCTGCACCTATCCCCGCGGCAAGACCGCGGGGTATTACGGCGCAAAAAACCAAAAACGGCGCGCTACGCTGACTTCAAAAACACAAACTATAATGCTCCCCGTGGCAAGACCACGGGGAATCGCAAGTTGAAAGATAGTACGATAACAGTGGATAAATATGACGCAAACGGCACTTGAAATTATTCAACCTTACCGCAACCTGGGTAGAAAATTTGAATTGGTCTGGCCTTTTTTTCTAATCAGCATTGGATACTTGGCTACGGTATTCCATAAGTCGTGGTAGACACTGCATTGTTTTTGTAACCTATCATTACGTACGTGGAGAAACACACCGTGGTTGTTGAGGTTTCGATTATGATACAGTCGCCGCACGTGATGCGGCGATCAAATTAAAAGCGCAGTTTGACGGTGTTTATGGTAACGGTGCTGTCATTCCAATTGTTTGTGGTATCGAAGCAGATCTGGACGCGTTGATCCTACATGGTGAAGATGAACGTGTGGTTAATTTAGCTGAAATAAAGGTTTTCACTCCAGTTGAAATGGAAACACTGTTACGATCACTGTATCCTTCGATGCCCGAGCGAATCATCTTGTATTTTTCACCATTAGTTCGTGGCAACATTAAACACATCGCTGTAGTCCGTACTTCAAACAAACCAATTGAAGAGTTAGAGCATAAGGAATGGGTATTGGGGGTCGGACGTGGTTTTTACTGGTTACATGTTATCAATACTGCCTTCATAATAGGTCCGTTTGATCCCAATTTGTCAGCTGCCATTGAAACTGCTGCCAATCTTTTGAAAAGTAATATCAATAATGCGCGTATTAATCCCAATGGAATTGTTCTGTTAACTTCTGCTGCATATAGAGATGCTGCCGGCCCCGAGCATAACTTGGCGAGAGAAAAAGCGTTGTTCCTGAGTAAGTTCGCGCTTGATATCATCAAACAAATGTTCTAGATTTAGCCCTCCATTTACAAATGCTGACAGGTTGTATGGACTTAAATACCGGGAAGTTTGAAGTGTTAGATCTTATTGTGAAAACAATTTTTTATTTTTATTTTCCGTTTAAAATAAGTGCATTATGGAATATTAAATGCCTCAGAAATGAGTTTTCTTTGTTCTTTCTTTATTACTTGACGAGGGAGATTGACAACTCATTCATCTTTAAGTACATTTCACGTTGATTATAAAGAACGTTTATTTTTCCTATTACCTGGATTGTTAGTTTGTAATTACCTAATTAAAGGCTATGTTGCAATTAACTATTGGTTTTTGTTAACTCTCTAATTGTACTTTAATTATTGAGAC
>CAXBGL010000151.1:0-6229 GCA_963975255.1 uncultured Nitrosomonas sp.
AGGGTTTTATGAATTCTTAAATCAAATTCAACATTTAATTGTGACATAGCCAAAATTAACTTGGTAATACCGTTTTTCGTACTGATTGACCGTAATTCAGCCATTTTTCGAGCGATCATCACGGCGTTTGACAACCGATCTAGCCTTCGGTACATTCAATCCACATGGAAAAGATGGTTTATTTTTCCTATACGCTCAAAATTTTGGCTTATATGCACAATTTATCCTCATTGTGAGAAATCCAGGGATTTCCTCGCTATTTAGCGGTTGTCAGCTTACTGGTATTTGTTATCATTGCTTCCCCTTTTTTCTATGCAAACGAGAATTTCTATGTCGGTTATCATTGACAATCTAAACATCGCCTCAAACGAAGCGCTAATAACGCCAGGTCGGTTGAAATCTGAATTGCCTCTAGAGGGAATCGCTCTTGATTCGGTGCAACTAGCCAGGCAGACAATATTTTCGATCTTGGATAGAATCGATCCGCGCCTGTTCGTGGTCGTCGGCCCCTGTTCCATTCATGACACTGAAGCGGCACTCGATTATGCAAGACGGCTGAAAGAACTGGCAGATAAAGTCGAAGACACATTATATATAGTTATGCGTGTCTATTTCGAGAAGCCTAGAACCTCGGTCGGTTGGAAGGGGCTAATCAACGATCCCTATCTCGACGATTCGTTCAAAATTGAAGATGGATTGCGAAAAGGTCGCAAGCTACTGTTGGACATTGTTGAATTAGGGCTACCAACTTCCACCGAGGCGCTAGACCCTATCTCACCTCAGTACATGCAAGATGTTATCGCCTGGTCGGCGATCGGTGCTCGTACCACAGAGTCTCAGACTCATCGGGAGATGTCTTCTGGACTTTCCTCGGCTGTTGGTTTCAAGAATGGGACCGATGGCGGCCTAACTGTTGCGGTGAACGCGATGCAGTCAGTTTCCAGTCCTCACCGATTCCTGGGAATCAATACTGAGGGTCAGGTTTCCGTCGTGACTACGAAGGGGAATCCGTATGCCCATGTTGTACTACGCGGAGGTGCCAGGGGACCGAACTACGACACGGTCCATGTAACACTTTGCGAAAAGGCACTACTCGATGGTGGAGTAAGCAGCAATATCATGATCGATTGTAGTCATGCGAATTCCAGCAAAGATCCAGACTTGCAGCCCCTGGTCCTAAAAGACATTAGCCATCAGATTCTCGAAGGAAACAAATCTATTGTCGGTGTGATGTTAGAAAGCAATATCAACCACGGCAACCAGTCTATCCCTAAAGACCTCTCTCAGTTGCAGTATGGAGTTTCTGTAACCGATGCCTGTATGGATTGGGAAACAACGGAACAGGCCTTATTGGAAATGGCAGGGAAACTTAAGGATGTACTTCCGAAAAGATAATCACATCGTATACGGTGCGATAAACGTATAAATCGCGCTGAACGTTTCTTGAGCAGTATCAAGCGCGAATGGCTGCCAGGAAACACTTATTCTACTCGGGAAGACGTTGCTCATGACTTCAATAGCTATTGAAGTATTACAATCAAATCAGGCTACATTCAATGATTAATGATATGTCGCCGATCGACTATGAAAAATGCTCTTAAAAAATTATCCAGATTTACTAGACCAGAACAGAGCAGGGTGGTTGCTTGATTGCGGTCGAATGGATTTTCTTCGTTTCAATGACTTAACTTGTCAGAACTTATCAAGGCATAACTCGCGATCAAACTAACTTAATATCTATGACAAAACAAACTTACGACGAATCCTCGATCCAAGTCCTGCGCAAGCTGGAACCTATCCAGTTGCGACCGGGTATGTATACGCGCACTACGGACCCAACACACATGGTGGTGGAGGCCATAGACAATGCCGTCGACGAGGCGATGGCAGGACATGCCAAGAATATCGAAGTGACCCTTTACCGAGACAGTTCTGTCGCCGTCGCAGATGATGGGCGCGGTATTCCAGTTGGTCTGCATCTAGAAGAAAAAGTCCCGACCATACAGGTCGTGTTCCAGGTTATTCATTCCGGCGGTAAATTTGCCAAAGGCGAGGCGGATAGCAGCTACAAATTTACCGGCGGCTTGCACGGTGTTGGCGTTTCCGTGACGAATGCGCTCTCCACCCGTCTGGAAGTTGAAGTCAAACGTGAAGGCAAGAAACATCGCATCATCTTTGCCGAAGGTGAAGTTATTGAACCGTTAACGGTGATCGGTGATTGTGGTGCACGTAACACCGGCACTGCACTACGCATTTGGCCCAATGCAAAGTATTTCGATTCCCCATTACTCCATCGCGGAGAGTTGGAACACCTGTTACGTGCCAAGGCGATGCTACTGCCTGGCGTTAAAGTGCTGCTCAATATTGAAACCATCACTGGTTTCGATGTAAAGGAATGGCACTTTCATGGGGGAATCGCGCAGTACCTCGACCAGATGATTGCTGAGGATGAACCGGTTGCGCCTACTTTTTGTGGTAAAAAATACCTGACTGGCAATGAAACATTCTGTGACGATGAAGGCGTGCAATGGGCGCTAGCATGGGTTGAAGGTTCGGGTGGCGGAGAGTCCTATGTCAACCTGATCCCGACCATGGGTGGCGGAACACATGAAGCCGGCTTGCGTGATGTGGTATTCAACAGCGTGCGTACCTTCGCAGAACAACATGGACTGATGCAGCGCAACGTAAAGCTAGCAGCGGAGGATGTGTGGAGCAAGCTGCGCTTCGTCTTGGCACTCCAGATGGTTGATCCAAGCTTCTCTGGTCAAACTAAGGAAAAGTTGTCCTCGCGTGAGGCGGTTAAGTTGGTGGCGGCTACCATGAAGGACCCGCTGGATTTGTGGCTCAACGCGCACGTAGCCGAAGCGACAAAGATTGCCGAACAGGCTATAAAGAACGCTATCGCTCGCGGCAAGACCGCCAAAACAGTGGAGCGCAGAAAAGGTTCTGGCGTGGCAGTAATGCCAGGCAAACTCACTGATTCCGAACTGACCGGCCCCAACGCCGAATTGTTTTTGGTGGAAGGAGATTCCGCTGGTGGTTCAGCCAAGGCGGGACGTGACAAAGAGACTCAGGCTATCCTGCCATTGCGCGGCAAAGGCATGAACAGCTGGGAAGTAGCGCAATCGCAGATACTCGCTAACCAGGAAATCCACAATATCGCTGCGTCGCTGGCTATTGATCCGCACAAGCTTGATGGTGATGTGGATATGAACGCCTTGCGCTATGGTAAGGTCATTATCTTGTCCGACGCAGATGATGATGGTAGCCATATCCAAGCTTTACTGCTCACCCTGTTCTTCCGGCACTTCCCTAAGATGATTCAACAAGGGCATGTCTATATTGCCCAACCACCGTTGTTCCGGGTAGATGTACCAGCACAAGGAAAAAGTAAACCACTACGCAAACTATACGCTTTGGATCAGAAGGAACTGGACATACTTGAAGCACGCCTGCGTCAGGAAGGTATTAAGGAAGGTAGCTGGATCATTTCCCGTTTCAAGGGTTTAGGTGAAATGGATGCTGTTCAGCTTTGGGAAACTACATTGTGCCCGGACACGCGCCGACTGGTAAGGATTAACATGGGCGATGTGGCAAAGGCCGTTGGCACTTTCGACACCCTAATGGGCAAGTCACATGCCAGCGAACGCAAGGAATTGATCGCCATACATGGCAACGAAGTTGAAGCGGATATTTAAAAAATATGAAAAATATGGATCTTTTTGACGTTCTGGATTCCACTTTGCCAACGCAAAAAAAGGAGATGGAACCGCCGCTCCCCCCACCACCTGTATCTTCTAAAAGTGGAAGCGATAACGATGATGGTAACTTCGACCTTGCCGAATACACGCATCAGGTTTATCTGCGCTATGCCATCAGCGTGGTCAAGGGACGCGCGCTACCTTCTGTATCAGATGGCGAGAAGCCGGTACAACGCCGCATTCTTTACGCCATGCACCGTTTGGGCCTGACTCAGGGTTCAAAGCCTGTTAAATCGGCCCGCGTGGTCGGTGACGTTATTGGCAAATACCATCCACATGGTGATTCTGCTTCCTACGAAGCGATGGTGCGTATGACGCAGGACTTTGTGTTGCGCTATCCCCTAGTCGATGGACAGGGTAACTTCGGTTCTCGTGATGGCGACTCCCCTGCAGCCATGCGCTATACTGAAGTCCGGCTCACCAAGTATGCTGGATTGCTGCTGTCCGAAGTGGACGTGGGAACAGTGGACTTCCGGCCCAATTATGATGGTTCAGAGCAGGAACCCGTGGACCTGCCAGCACGACTCCCACTCTTGCTGCTGAATGGCGCATCCGGCATAGCAGTTGGCATGGCAACAGAATGCCTGTCACATAACATGCGCGAAGTGGGTAATGCTGCCATCGCGCTGATGCGTAATCCGTCAATTAGCGTTGATGATGTATTTCAACACATCCAGGGACCAGATTTCCCAGGCGGCGGCCAACTGATTTCAAGTATTAATGATATACGGGAAGCCTATGCGACGGGTCGGGGTATCTTCCGTGTGCGTGCACGATGGACCATTGAGCAGCAAGCGCGCGGTCAATGGCGTATGGTGGTGCATGAATTGCCGCCGGGTGTTTCAGTCAAGAAGGTGCTGGAAGAGATTGGAGAATATGCAGACCCACAGGTAAAAACGGGCAAGAAAGATTTGTCGGTAGTGCAAAAACAAATGAAACATCTGTTTCTCGGCGCATTGGAAACTGTGCGTGACGAATCCGGTAAAGATGCTTCCGTGCGCATCGTTCTGGAACCGCGTTCTTCGCGTATGCCACAAGAGGAGTTTATCGCCCTGTTGCTCGCACATACCAGTCTGGAATCCACAGTGCCAGCTAATATGGTCGCCATCGGACTGGATGGTAGGCCAAATCAGAAGACCATCCTGGAATTACTTGCCGAATGGGTACAATTCCGTTCCACCACCGTCACCCGTCGTAGTCAGACAAGGCTAGATCAAGTGCAAAAGCGCCTGCACATCCTGACAGGCCGCATGACGGTACTGCTCAATATTGATGAAGTCATCAGAGTCATTCGTGAAGCGGAGGACCCCAAGGCCGACCTGATGCTGCAGTTCGGAATTTCCACCATTCAGGCAGACGATGTTCTGGAAATTCGATTGCGTCAGTTGGCCCGCCTAGAGGCTATACGCATCGAGAAAGAAATTAATACACTTAAAACAGAGGAAGAAGGACTGAATATCGTATTGAGCAATGAAACAGCAATGCGTAACATGATCATAAGTGAGATAAAGGCTGACGTGAAGAAGTTTGGCGATGATCGCCGCACACTGATTGAGCCTGCAGATCGCGTGACTGCCAAGGCGACGTCCGTGTCGGATGAGCCCTGCACTTTCATCCTGTCTAAAAATGGCTGGATACGTCAGCGTACAGGCCATGAAGTGGATATAAATACACTTTCGTTTAAAGATGGTGATCAGTTACTGGCGATTTCACAAACGCGCACAGCTTTTCCGATTGTTGTGTTGGACAGCGGGGGGCGTGCCTACAGCTTGTCCCCGACTGATATTCCGGGTGGTCGTAGCGACGGTGTGCCGTTGGCTTCTTTGTTGGACATGCCGCCTAACATGAAAGCGGTAATTATGTGTGCCGCAACGCCAGAAACCAAATATCTGTTTAGCTCAACTGGCGGGTATGGCTTTATAGCACCGCTAAAAGACTTGGTATCACGCCAGAAAGCTGGTAAGGCCTTCATGACGTTAAGAGAAGAGGATGTCTTGTTGCAGCCAGCGAATGTCGCCAGCGGCGGTTTGATCGCGGCACTTGGCAGCAATGGCAAGTTGCTGTCATTCCCGGTCAGCGAAATGAAGAAATTGTCGGGTGGCAAAGGCGTTATAATTCTTGGACTTAATGATGGTGAGGCGCTGATTGCGACGGCCGTAATACCGGAAGGTTCATCGCTCCAGATCAAGGGAACAGGCCGAGGCAACAAGTCATCGCAATTGGTGCTGAAATGGGAAGCACTGCAACCGTTCGTGTCACACCGGGCGCGTAAGGGAATGCTGGCGCCGGTCAAGTTCAAGCCGGAGAAGATTGAAGCATTCTGATCTAGGTCCGATTTAGTGGGAACAGGTAGGATGGTGCTGACAACTTAACTCTCGAATATGGATAATCTCGGGATGAATACCTACAAACGTCACCGGATCCCACCGGAAATTATCAGCTACGCAGTCTGGTTGTATTATAGACTC
>CAXBGL010000152.1:0-6190 GCA_963975255.1 uncultured Nitrosomonas sp.
TTTATAAATTCTTAAATCAAATTCAACATTTAATTGTGACATAGCCTATATTTTCTTAAGCAGGGGCGGCAAAACAATCTGCGATATCCAATTTTGTTGTATGCATGGAAGCATCTTTAAACTAAATAAATTGGCAAAGATTATGGGATGGGGACACCTTGATTAGACCCCAATACAAAGCACAACA
Source organism: uncultured Nitrosomonas sp. (assembly GCA_963975255.1). Lineage (GTDB taxonomy): Bacteria > Pseudomonadota > Gammaproteobacteria > Burkholderiales > Nitrosomonadaceae > Nitrosomonas. Next base: position 188 of record CAXBGL010000152.1, read on the forward strand.
ACAATTAAACGGAACTGTAAATGCCATTAATAGAGAACAACCTTAAATCTAATTTAATGAATAAATTTTTCGACTGTGATTTAAAACAATTACAAGCAGATTATCACTCCATCAAAGAAATCAATATTTCGAAAAAAGCTTTTCTTTACCACCAAGGTGATCGTTGTTCGGATGTCTTTTGGATAAAAAATGGCATCGTTAAGCTTTCCCATATAACAGAAGAAGGAATTGAAATGACCATGACTATTCTTGGGAAAGGGAGCGTCATTGGTTGCTTTTGGAATAATTCTGCCAGTCCAGAAGTAGAAGAGACTGTACAAGCTTTGGGCGAAGTGAATTTCTATCGGTTAGCAAAAAGTGATTTTAAAGCATTAATGTCTCATCAAACAGAGTTAGCTTGGCATATTTTTGAAGAGGTAAATGCACGCAAGCAGAAAGTCGAACGCAAGCTTCGAACGTTTCTAACACAGCCAGTTGAAATGCGTGTTATCGCAACATTATTAGAATTATCTGAAATATTTGGAATAAAGTGTACGCATGGGTATGCATTGGAAATTCATTTAACGCAACAGGAAGTGGCGGACTTAGTCGGCGCCAGTCGTTCGGTGGTCAGCACAGTGTTAAATGATTTCAGGAGCCGAGGAATGCTTGACTATACGCGTGAACAGATTTGTATTAATGATGCTTCATTCATTAATCTTTAAAGTGAAAATTATAGCTAGGAACATTTTTGTTATATAGATAACAGACGTAAACGATAGGCCTGTATTAATATACTAAACATGGTGACTAAGGAGTTACCAAAAAATTAATATAGGAGCATTCACATGAAAGTAATTTCACCCTGCATACACGGTTATCTTGATTTTTTAACAGTCGCAATTTTTTTACTCGCCCCTACAGTATTAGGGTTAAGTCAGCTCCCAGCTATGCTGGCATATGTAATCGCTGGCGTTCATCTGGTCGTTACGGTCACTTCTGATTTTCCATTTGGTGTATTTAAGCTGATTCCATTTACCATTCATGGTTGGATTGAACGTCTGGTTGGCCCTTCGCTGATTGCCCTGCCTTTTATTTTTGGTTTTGCAGATGAGGAAATAGCAAGGAACTTTTATATTGGTGTTGGTCTGGTTGTTATTGTGCTCGGTTTTCTCACTGATTATCAAGCTGTAGAAAGAGATAGAAAGTTGGCAAACAGCAATTAACATTAGATTAGTATTTTATACAAGCGGCCATTCCAATGGCCGCTAAAGCAAGAGACCATTAATACACTTATTTTTTATCAAGAATTAATAGGAAAATAAAATGCAAACGATTAGTGTGATTGTTGATGATGCTTCAGTATCGCCTGAAATTGAAGAAACTTTTCTCAAGATAAGAAAAAGCGCTAAAAGCACCGTTTACACCAATTTTTTTTCGAGTATGGGCTGCTTCATCTGAATCATTAAAAAGATTGTTTGATCTTAAAAGGAGGTTGTAGTGGCTGCAATTGAAAACAAAACTAAACAATTTAACAAAATGGATCGTTTCGCACTTCAATGGGCAGAGCTCGTCATTAAAAATCGCCTGAAAACAGTTTTTTTTACAATTGTTGTCTTTTTAATTATGGCTGCTGGGTTGATGCAGATTCAGGCTTCACATAATTATCGTGTCTTTTTTAGCGATAAAAACCCTGATCTGCTTACCTTTGAAAAGTTTGAAGAGACTTATACAAAAAACGACAATTTTCTTTTTGTTGTTAAACCTAAATCCGGATCGATTGATCAACCTTTTGTTGCCCAGGCTACTGAAGAATTTACTGCTCGTGCCTGGACGATTCCATTCGCAATACGGGTCGACTCAATCACTAACTTTCAGCATACCTATGCAATAGATGATGATTTAATTGTAGAAGACCTAATTGAAGATGCATCCAGTCTTTCGCAGGCAGAAATAGCCAAGCGCGTTGACATTGCGCTTAACGAACCATTACTTGCGGGTAATCTTGTAGCGCTTGATCGTGGCGCATCAGGTATCAATGTAACGTTGCAATACCCGGGACTAAGTGAGGGTGAACTGCCAGAAGCCATTAATTTCGCGCGTGCACTCGTAGCCGAATTCGAGCAAGACTATCCCGACCTGAGGATTGCACTCACGGGTATATCAGCGCTTAATGCTGCTTTTTTTGAAGCGACAATTAATGATGCGGAGACGCTCTATGGCCCCATGTTTTTGGTGCTGATTGTTATTACCTGGCTGGTCATACGAAGCTTCTCCGGTGTCGTTGCAACGGTACTCGTTATTACGTTTGCAACAATGGCCGCGATGGGTTTTGCGGGCTGGGCAGGCATCATCATTTCACCATTTTCGGGCAGCGCTCCGGTCGTTATTCTAACGCTGGCAATAGTGGACTCCATCCATATACTGATCACGATGGTGCAGCGAATGCGTGTTGGCGATGACAAAATTGAGGCCATCAAAGAGAGTATTCGCGTCAATTTCCTGGCGGTTTCAATTACCAGTTTAACGACGATTATCGGCTTTCTGGCTCTCAATTTTTCCGACGCCCCACCTTTTAACGCTCTAGGGAATATTTCAGCAGTCGGTATTGCTGCCGCCTGGTTTTATTCACTAACATTTCTGCCAGCATTATTAGCTATTTTGCCATTTAATGTACAAACCTACTCAGATAAATCTCGAGGTCCGCTGCAAGAAGCAATTAACAAACTTGCCGAGTTCGTTATTGCAAGAGCACGTGCCACACTGGTTTTCGTGAGTATTCTTTTCATTGGATTGGCTTGTGCCATACCAACAATTGACCTGAATGATCAATGGGTTGAATACTTTGATGATAGAGTTGAATTTCGTGGCGACGCGAAGTTTGCTATCAATCATCTGACAGGACTTTATATTCTCGAATACTCCGTACCTGCTGGAGCACCTGGCGCCATCAGTGAGCCTAAATATCTGCAAGATCTTGATGACTTTGCGATCTGGCTACGGGAATATTCAAAAGTACGCCATGTTTACACGTATACGGACGTCATCAAGCGACTAAGCAAAAATATGCATGCTGACGATCCGAGTTTTTATAAAATTCCAGAGGAGCGCGAACTCGCTGCACAATATCTGCTTCTTTATGAATTGTCATTACCATATGGGCTAGACCTCAATGACCGTATAGACATCGACAAGTCATCAACTCGAGTCTCAGTCACGCTCGATGAAATTACCACAGGAGAAACGCGGCAATTTCTGAAAGAGGTTGATGCCTGGTGGGAGGCACGCTCACCAGGAAACGAAGTATATGGAACCGGCGCAACCTATCTATTTTCCTTTATCTCTGAGCGCAATATAAAGGATATGATTGGTGGCAACATTGTCGCTGTTGTTTTGATTTCCATGATTATGATGCTCGCGCTGAAAAGCTTTAGTTTCGGACTTCTTAGCATAATTCCAAATGTTGCACCACTTATTATGACGTTCGGTGTATGGGCGCTATTAGTAGGCGAAGTGGGTATGGCTGCAGCGACAGTATCCGCCACTTCTCTCGGCATTATCGTCGACAACACAGTTCATATCCTTACGAAATACCAGCGTGCTCGTGAAGAGCTAATGCTCTCCATTGAGGACGCAATTCGTTACACCTTTGATACTGTCGGGGCTGCGGTTGTGGCCAACGCGCTGATTCTGGCGTTTGGCTTTAGTGTGCTCATGTTCTCATCATTCAAGATTACGGGTGATATGGGAACGTTGACTGCACTGGCCATTATTATCGCCTTGATTGTAGATCTGTTGTTGTTACCAGCGCTTTTAATGTTACGCGCTGAACCTAAAACAAAAGGAGTTCATTATGTTAGTACTGAAAGCACACAAACAATTTAATCCCTATAAATATGTGATTTTCGCCGGTGTTCTTGTGCTGGCAAACTTCGCTCATTTGCCTGTTTCTGCAGAAGATATTGATCAAAAAGGATATGATGTTGCTGCGCGTAATGACCGCTCAGATCGAGGTTTTAATAACAGTCGCGTAGAGCTTAAAATGGTGCTAAAAAACGCATCAGGTGCAGAATCTCGACGTGTACTTGAGCAATCAACCCTGGAATTACCTGATGAGTCTGTCGGCGACAAAAATCTTATTGTTTTTTTCTCGCCAGCAGATATTGAAGGTACAGCGTTACTTTCGTACGCCCAAATATTGGATCCGGACGATCAATGGCTCTATTTGCCAGCACTCAAACGCGTGAAGCGCATCTCATCAAAAAACAAATCCGGACCATTTGTCGGCTCAGAATTTGCTTTTGAAGATATTACCGGCCAGGAGCTTGAAAAATATGAATATACCTGGTTGCGTGAAGAAGCGTGTGGAGAGCTGACCTGTGATGTTGTCGAACGTCGCCCACTTTATAAAGACTCTGGCTATACACGGCAAATTGGTTGGGTTGACCAGACCGATTATCAAGCGCGCAAGCTTGAATATTACGATCGCAAAGGCAGCCTGCTGAAAACTCAACTGTTTGAGGATTACAAACTTTATGATGATAAATACTGGCGAGCACATGTGTGGCGCATGGAAAACCACCAGACGGGTAAAAGTACAGATCTATTTTTTAAGGAATATAAATTTAATTTAGACCTTAGTGACAGAGACTTTGTTAAGGGCGCGCTGTCGCGCCAGCGTTAAAACAGATCATGGAGAGGTTTGAAAAGCATCTTTTATCAATGCATTTCCGAACCCAAATGCTTGCTGTTTTTTTTCTTCTCAAATTATCCGTTGTGTCAGCACAATCATTTGATATGAGCGGTCAAGTTGCTTTAGAGGTGCGCGGATTTCCTGATAAGCCATTATTTTCCGATCAATTTGAAGGAGCGCAGTTCTCAAGCTTTTTAGAACCCGAGTTTCGCTGGCGAAGCAAAGATCGAAATTCATTATTAAAATTTACGCCCTTTGTTCGAGTCGACAACATTGACAACAAACGCACACATTTTGATATCCGAGAAGCAAATTGGCGAAAGATTGCCGGTGATTGGGAATTTCTGCTCGGTGCCACACGCGTATTTTGGGGTGTTACTGAATCTCGCCATCTGGTTAATATCATAAACCAGATTGATTACGTAGAGGACATCGATGAAGAAGATTTTCTCGGCCAACCGATGTTAAAGGTCGGCCGTCAGTCAGATTTTGGTCGATTTGATGTCTTTTTAATGACCGGGTTTCGAGAACGGACATTTCCGGGACGAGATGGCCGGCTTAGAACACCACTTCCTGTCAAAACGGGTGCTGCCGTGTATGAAAATAGTGCCAAACGCTGGCACCCTGATGTTGCGTTGCGGTACTCACATTTTCTGGGTGATTTTGACGTCGGGTTACACATTTTTCATGGCACCAATCGAGAACCTTCTTTTTTTCTATCGTCCAATGGTCAAAGCTTAATACCCCACTACGCTGTCATAACCCAGGTCGGTATTGACCTTCAATATACTCGCGATGCGTGGCTTTGGAAGTTTGAAGGAATCGTTCGAGAAGGACAAGGGGATACATTTGCCGCAGTGGTAGCCGGGTTGGAATATACATTTTTCCAGGTTTCTGAAAGTGCTATCGATCTTGGCCTTATTGTAGAAGGGCTATATGACGGTCGGGATAAACTGAATTTTGATGATATTCGGAGTGAACAGATTTTCCCTACATTATTAGATAAAGAAATTTTTCTCGGTACACGCCTTGCCTTTAATGACACCCAAGATTCGTCTATTCTTGTTGGCTATATGACAGATGTTGTGGATGGACCTACAAGTTTGCGTGTTGAAGCTGAACGCCGAATCGGTGATAGCTTTAAAGCCGAGCTTGTTGCCCAAGTATTCCTTGAAGATACGCCTAAAAATCCTGCGTCTTTTTTCAAGCAGGACAGTTTTCTCAACTTGACGTTGTCTAAATTCTTTTAATTTGTTCTTGTGGGGGTAATTACAGGATATTGAATCGGCCCGACTTTTCCGAAGACTTTTTAGTTTGAGTCAAGCTGCCTC
>CAXBGL010000153.1:0-6159 GCA_963975255.1 uncultured Nitrosomonas sp.
GTGCGCAAATGCGTTAGCCTGGTCGCGTTTAATTTTTGATACCGTTGCAACCGGCAAACCAGGAGGATAAACACCACTTATGCCAGATGTGACCAATAAATCACCTTCCTGGATATCGGTATTAACTGATAAATAGCGAAGTTCCAGTTCATCATTCTTACCAGCGCCAGAAATGACTGAGCGTAATCCATTGCGTACCGCTTGTACGGGTACCGCGTGATCTTTGTCAGTAATCAGTGTGGCTTCTGAGACCCATGGATAAATTTGTGTAATTTGTCCGACAATGCCCTTATCATCAATCAGAACTTGACCAAGGCGAATACCATGCTGACTGCCTTTGTTCAACGTCGTCTTGTGACTAAACGGATCACGAGGGGCATACAAAATTTCAGCCATTACCGTTTTAGCCTTAGTTTCTGTTTTGATTGATTGTACGGCCCCAAGTAATTTGCGTAATTGCACATTCTCGGCTTCCAATGCGTGCAATCTCAGGAGTTTCTCTCGGTCAGTAAGGTAACGTTGTTTGAGATAGGTATTTTCTTCTAGCAAGTGAAAATTTGCAAAAAACTCATTTACTTGGTCAAAAATTCCTGCTGGAATATGTGCCAATCTTTGTAATGGGTAGATGACCACAGCAATCGTTTGACGTATTTCAGGGAAATATTTGAAGCGTGCATCTTCAGCCATGAGTATGAGCGACAGAAGGATAAAGAATAATATCCGAGCTAGCGGGCCTGGCCCATGCCTGAAAAACTGTGGGGCGGTTTCCATTACATCCACTATTTCAAAGGTCTAAATTTGTTTCAATTTCGAGATGGGAAAATCAATAGCTATATAAGTGTTTCTATTCATTGGTAAATATGCCCAATGATTGATCCATATTTTCCAATGCAAGACCAGCACCACGTGCTACGCATGTGAGTGGGTCTTCCGCAATAATTACAGATAAACCGGTTTCTTCCATTAATAGACGGTCAATATCACGTAATAATGCGCCACCCCCTGTCATCACCATTCCTTTTTCTGCAATATCAGCACCTAATTCAGGAGGTGTATGCTCCAAGGCAGATTTAACCGCACTGACAATACTATTTAGAGGTTCTGTTAAGGCCTCGAGAATTTCATTGCTGGAAATCGTAAAACTTCGTGGAATACCTTCAGCTAAATTACGTCCCTTAACTTCGATTTCACGAACTTCAGATCCAGGGAAGGCAGAACCGATCTCTTCTTTAATATATTCAGCGGTCACTTCACCAATCAACATGCCGTAATTACGCCGAATATAATTGATAATGGCTTCATCAAACTTATCACCACCTACGCGTACAGAATTTGAATAAACAATTCCGCCTAGGGAAATGACGCCTACTTCTGTTGTGCCGCCGCCAATGTCTACAACCATCGAACCAGTAGGTGATTCAACCGGCAAATCAGCGCCAAGTGCTGCAGCCATGGGCTCTTCAATGAGTTCTACCTTACGTGCGCCAGCACCATAGGCCGCTTCACGAATAGCGCGGCGTTCTACTTGGGTGGAACCATAGGGTACGCAAATTACGATGCGCGGGTTGGCAGAGAACAGACGTGGTGGGTTTACTTTACGGATGAACATTTTTAGCATTTGTTCTGTGACCGTGAAGTCTGCAATCACGCCATCCTTCATGGGGCGAATAGCAGTAATATTTCCAGGTGTTCTCCCCAGCATTTGTTTGGCAGCTAAGCCGACTTGTTGAATCACTTTTTTCCCGTTGCCTCCACTCTCACGGATAGCGACTACTGAGGGTTCGTCCAGTACTACACCTTGGCCGCGAACATAAATCAGCGTATTGGCTGTACCCAGATCAATAGCCATATCTGTTGAGAAATAGCTTCCTAGAATATTGTTACTCATAAAGTTAAACATAGTGGAAACATCCGTTATTAATAATTATGTTGAGCAGGCATAATGAAATAATCTTCAAAAAATAATACGCTGATGAAACGCGTCATGATACCCTAATACTTCTCTGAATATAAGATTCTCGGCTACAAATGACCCTATCTATTGATGATGTAAAACGTATTGCTGATCTTGCACATATCGAGGTTAATGAAGATGAGGCAAAGGCAACGCTAACCCAGTTGTCTGATATTTTTAATCTTATCGAAAAGATGCAAGCAGTTAATACATCAACAGTTGAACCCATGTCTCATGCTCAAGATGTTACGCAGCGATTACGTGATGACGTGGTGACTGAAACAGATCAACGTGAATTATTCCAATCTGTGGCACCGCAGGTAGAAGCGGCGCTTTATTTAGTACCTAAAGTTATTGAGTAACGTCTTACATAAAAAGAAATTTTATTTTACGTTTCATTTTATACCTCCCAATTAGTAAATGCCATGTTTAACGCCAGCCTTAAACAGCTATCTGTGTTGCTTGCAGAAAAAAAAATCTCCAGTACGGAATTGACAGAAGCATTTCTCAAGCGTGTCAAAACGTTGAATCCTGAGTACAATGCTTTTATTACAGTTAATGAAGAAATGAGCCTTGAACAGGCACAAATTGCCGATAAGATGATTGCATCTGGTCAGGCAAGTACGCTGACGGGTATTCCTATAGCTCAAAAGGATATTTTTTGTACCAAGGGTTGGTTAACAACTTGTGGGTCAAAAATGCTGTCAAACTTTGTTTCACCCTATGATGCCGGTGTCATTGAGCGGTTTAATCAAATTGGATCCGTTAACATTGGTAAAACCAATATGGATGAATTTGCCATGGGGTCTAGTAACGAGACTTCGTTCTATGGTCCAGTGAGAAATCCATGGGACGTCTCGGCTGTTCCAGGTGGCAGTTCAGGTGGTTCGGCTTGTGCAGTTGCTGCGCGTTTGGCACCTGCTGCCACGGGTACAGATACGGGGGGGTCGATTCGTCAGCCAGCAGCACTCTGCGGTATTTCAGGAATCAAACCAACCTATGGATTGGTGTCTCGTTACGGGATGATTGCGTTTGCATCCAGCCTTGATCAGGGTGGCCCGATGGCAAAATATGCAGAAGATTTAGCATTGATGTTGAATGTCATGACAGGGTTTGATGCAAGGGACTCAACCAGTTTGCAACGTGAGAAAGAAGATTACGTGTGTGTTTTGGAAAAACCTTTGACAGGTTTACGTATTGGTCTACCGAAAGAATATTTTTCCAAAGGTATGAGCAAAGATGTCGAGTGCGCGGTAGAAAAAGCCTTACAGGAGTATCGTAATCTGGGCGCAGAGGCAGTAGAAATATCGCTGCCCAACTCAGAACTTTCAATCCCTGTCTATTACGTGCTGGCACCGGCTGAAGCATCCAGCAATCTGTCTCGTTTTGATGGGGTGCGCTATGGATATCGCGCCAAGTCATACAGTGATCTCAGCGATATGTATCGTAAAAGTCGTGCCGAAGGTTTTGGTGCGGAAGTAAAACGGCGTATTTTGATTGGAACCTATGTTTTATCACATGGTTATTATGACGCTTATTATGTTAAGGCACAAAAACTTCGACGCCTGATCGCCCAGGATTTTATCGATGCATTTAAACAATGTGACATCATAATGGGTCCGACTGCGCCTACTGTTGCCTTCGACTTGGGGGAAAAAAGTAAGGATCCAATACAAATGTATTTATCGGATATATACACCAGCGCAGCTAGTCTGGCTGGATTGCCAGGTATGTCAATCCCTGTAGGTTTTGGTGAGAAAAATAGGCCAGTGGGCTTACATATCATTGGTAATTATTTTGCCGAGGCGCGTATGCTGAATGCGGCACATCAATACCAGCAGATAACAGACTGGCACCAGCGTACGCCAGTTTGAAACTGCACTGAACTTCTCAAAATAATCTTGTCGGGAAACTAATCATGCAATGGGAAATAGTCATCGGTCTTGAGGTACATGCTCAACTTTCGACCCAATCAAAAATTTTCTCAGGTGCTTCGACTGCGTATGGAGCGATGCCAAACACACAAGCGTGTACTGTCGATTTGGCACTACCGGGTGTTTTGCCCGTATTAAACAAAGGCGCCGTGGAGCGCGCAATAAAATTGGGTCTTGCGGTAGGTGCGAAAATCAATTCACCTTCAATTTTTGCGCGTAAGAATTATTTTTACCCGGACTTGCCAAAAGGCTACCAGATTAGCCAACTCGAATTGCCTGTAGTCGAAGGAGGTAGCATTAAGATCCAAGTTGATGAAACTGAGAAAGTAGTACATCTAACTCGCGCACACTTGGAAGAAGATGCCGGCAAATCTTTACATGAAGATTTTCATGGGATGAGTGGTATTGACCTGAATCGAGCAGGGACTCCGCTACTGGAAATTGTTTCAGAGCCCGATATGCGCAGCAGTACGGAGGCAGTTGCTTATGCTAAAACATTGCACTCACTGGTGCGCTGGATTGGTATTTGTGACGGAAATATGCAGGAAGGCTCATTCAGATGTGATGCCAACGTATCAGTGCGCCCAAGTGGCTCAGAGGTTTTGGGTACACGTTGCGAGATTAAAAATCTTAATTCATTTCGTTTTCTCGAGAAAGCAATTGATTACGAAGCCAGACGACAAATTGATATTCTGGAAGACGGCGGTAGTATCAGACAAGAAACCAGGCTTTATGACTCGAATAAAGATGAAACACGCACCATGCGCAGTAAGGAAGATGCCAATGATTATCGTTATTTTCCTGATCCAGATTTGTTGCCACTCGAAGTATCTGAAGCGTGGATTTGCCGCGTAAAGGAAATGCTGCCAGAATTGCCAGAAACCCGAAGCGATCGCTATGTAGCAGAGTTTGGCCTCTCAACTTATGATGCCGCCGTATTGACTTCATCTCGAGAAATGTCAGATTATTTTGAAGACACAGTGAAACAGCTGCCCACACAAGCTAAGCTATGTGCTAACTGGATTATGGGTGAAGTCAGTGGGCGCCAAAATAAAGAAGGAATAGAGATTAAGGCATGCCCCATTAATCCGACACAACTGGCTGCATTGTTATTGCGTATCAGTGATGGGACGATTTCAGGCAAGGCAGCTAAAAGTGTCTTTGACAGCATGTGGCGAGGCGAGCAGGGTGGCAATGTAGACGCAATTATCGAAGCCAAAGGATTGAAACAGATTTCAGATGACAGTGAGATTGAGAAACTCGTTGATAAGGTACTTGCTGCTAATGAACAACAAGTTGCTGATTATCGTAATGGTAAGCAAAAAGCTTTTAATTCGCTCGTTGGGCAAGTCATGAAAGCGACTCAGGGCAAAGCCAATCCTACACAAGTAAACGCGATCTTAAAAGAGAAATTGGCAAGAGAAGATACCAGCTCATCATCAAGTTAGAATTTACGGCGTTCTGGATTAGTTGGTGACTTCAAAGCCAGCATCTATATGCTTTCTCTAAACTGATTACCGTTGCATATTTCTAATCATACTGGATGGTAGGCAGTGCCTGATCCAGTGAAATTGCAACATGGCTTACACCAGATATCTTCTCTTAATTTGCCAAAAAACAACAGACATATGGGTTACTGACTAAAATTTAGTGTACTACTGCAATATTCAGGTCAACTGTGTTCTTCAATCTACTCGTTCTCAACCAGTCCTCGTCCTTTCGAAATTTCTCAGTGTAATTAATCTTATTTCTGAAATAACTGTCGGATTCTTTCTATACGCCGACGATTGACGCCAAGGTCACTGTAACCAACTCGTGAGGATGAACGTAACTGGATCAGTCCTTGGTCCGGTAACAAATTAAACTCAACATCATCTACAAACTTGAAAACCAGGCTGCGTACCTCAGCATGGAGGTAATGAGGCTGTTCCTTAACAATCGTCACGCGTTTTTCATTCAGTAATGCCCGTTTAAGTCGCTGCATAGCTTCCGCGGGTTGGTCGCTAAAAGTAAATGGCTCGATAAAATGATCATGATCACCAGCTTGGCTGGAAACACAATTCGGGGAATCAGGACAATTCATATCATTCGCAACCAATTCTTGAGTGTTTGCACATAAAGCTAAAAGCATTAATGTTCCAGCCATAAACAATGTTGCTATTTTCTGTATGACGCGCATCCTTTCTTCTTTATGAAACATTCGTAAGTTTTGAAATCAAAGGCTATGTCGCAATTAACTATTGGTTTTTGTTAACTCTCTAATTGTACTTT
>CAXBGL010000154.1:0-6123 GCA_963975255.1 uncultured Nitrosomonas sp.
ATCCTGTAATAGTCACATCTCTATTTTATCAAATTGATGTGCTGCGCACCTTGATGCCGCCCTATTTCGAGACAGACCCTTACGGTATACAGAAGAAATTGCTAGTGGCGCAGCCTATGAAGGACGCCTTGATTTGGGTAATATCAAAGTTGGAGATGGCATGCGCTTCAAGGGTAGGGGCTTGATCCAGTTAACAGGTAGAGCTAACTATACTGAATATGGTCGGGATATTTCACAGGACCTGATCAGTGATGAAAATTATAAGCGGGTGGCTGAAGACCTCGATTTGGCTGTTGATGTAAGTTGCTGGTTCTGGAAAAAACGCAAACTAAATTTTTATGCTGATCAGGATAATATGCGCGCGGTTACTAAACGAATCAACGGTGGTTATAATGGTTTGAATGATAGAAAGAAATATCTGTGTCGTGCTAAATTCTTTTTATTGCCGCCGATATCATAACGGAAAATAAATGATAGAGAGAGCGGCTTATTTGGTGGGGGTTTTTTCCTTATTTTTTCTGTGTAGTTTAGCCTATTCATCCGATACCATTCAGTGTGTTATGCAGCCAGACAAATCCTGCACACTTGTTTTAAAAGAAGGTGCGCAGCCATGGCTTATCTACTTCAATGTATCTTATGTATCTGATGATGAATATGTCATCAAACACATTACCTTAATCCCACCAGGTGATTATCAGACCTGCCATACACTGGAGATTTCTGATATGGCACCTGTTTTTAAGGAAGATACTGTTTTGCTGTATGCGCAAGATATCAATCATGATGGCTTCCGGGATATATGGTTTGTTACCGATAAAGGTGTAGCCAATACCTACGCGGTTTATTGGTTATACGACTCTGGACAGAATAAGTTTGTTTTGTTGGATAAATACCCATGGTTAATGCTGAATACCGATCAGCAAACATTGCAGTCTTTTGAACGTCATGGTCATGGTGGTAGGATTTATACCAAGAATCTGTATCGTTTCGAAAACCAGACATTGATCCTGATAGAGCAGGAAAAGCAGTTCTGGGATAGCAATAATAACCAATATATTAAGAAAATAATCAAGGAGCCACTGATTTATTCTGAGCCAAGCACAAGGTTTTAGTATCCAATGTTGGTTTAAATTAAAAAATCGCTTTGGGATGTATACTTGCTTTTAACGCTTGAATAGCTTCCTCTGGGTTCCTCACAATTTCTCTGTTTGGACAGAAATAATTGATAGCAAGCTCACGTTGGGCATAAAGCTGAACCACATATTCTATTGCCTGCCATTCTGATCACCGTGGTTGTGGCAGGTTTTATCATATAGCTTTCTTTCCTTGGTAGTACAGCGTATGCCTTCGTAGCTAACATTCATGGCGCCTGCAGAAGATTTTACTACCAGGCTAAAACGTACACACCATCTTGTCCAACTTTGATACTGATGGTATCAACATAGTATTGATTACTATTGATTGGACCCACATCAAAAGAGAAAATATTTTTTATCTCAGGATAGTCGGAGAGTTGCACCTGTAACGCAATCCAAGATTTCTTGTCATCCAACTCATCTTTGAATATCTTTTTATTGGCACAAGCTACTAGGGACAGGACACACAGTAACTAACAATAAAACTTTTTTCATTAAAATGTTAAATCATTCAATAATGATTCACGTACGTTTGTATCGACCACATCGACTGATATTGGATAAGCAGGGTGTTCAATACCCATGCTCAACAATGCGCCTTGGCGTAGTGCCTGTATCATATCTTGGGTTAATTCAAAACGCAGAAAGTGTACTGAAGATGTTTTTTCTGCAGTTGCTCGTTCTAGATCTTCATCAGCAATCGCGCAAATGGGCGCATATCCTGTTACTTTAACCCAGACTTTATCTTCTACACCTACTAAATTTGTCAGTTTCTCTGCACGTTCAACAGGATCAGGATACTCAATCATCATGGTGGCTTTCCAATTTTGACCATCAGGGATGAGTGGCAAATAAGTTTCTAATTCATGGTTGATTCCATCTTCATGAAAAATCTTTTCTACATGCAGCATTTCTTGAACCTGATATCGAATGGTTAATTCATCTTCAAATATCAGTGTAATATTTTCTCCCAAGGAAACTTTACGGTATTTTTTGTGCGCCATAGCCTGGGCACGGAATTCCTGCCGTATTTTGGCATAAGCTTCTAGTGTCATCAGGCTATCACGTGTTATTTTAGCCATGTGTTTCTCCGTTCGTTATGGTGTCGTAGCTGGGTCATGGCTACCCTGTTCGGTATCATTGTCTTGCTCTTCATTGTAGCCATAGGCTATGCGGATAAGTGTTAACGGGTGGTGTTTTTGTGCTGTATTTTTACCGATTCCTTGTTGAATATGCCGTCCGGCAATGGCGCAATCAGAGCTGATATAATCAGGATTCGACGCAGCCATTTGTTTGAATACCGGCTTGCCAATTTTCATGGAATTAGCAAAGTATTCGCTTTTTACACCCCAGGTTCCATCATGACCAGAGCAGCGTTCTACTACGTTAACTTGCGTATCAGGGACTAGCTGCAATATATCCTTAGTTTTTTTTCCAATATTTTGTACGCGTAGGTGACAAGGGACATGGTAAGCCACATTACCCAACGGTTGTTTGAAATCAGTTTTCAGCAGATTGTCCTGGTTTCGTAACGCTAAATATTCAAATGGGTCAAACATTGCTGTTGCCACGGTTTGTACTGCTTTATCATCGGGAAACATAAGCGGTAGTTCTTGTTTGTACATCAACGTACAGGAAGGTACAGAAGCGAGAATGGCATAGCCTTCATTTGCCAGCTTTAGCAAATGCGGAATATTCTCATTCTTGAGTTTTTCTACCGTATCCAGATCACCCAATTCCAATTTCGGCATGCCACAACAGGCTTCTTTTTCTACTAGACAGGTTGGAATCTCATTATGTTTGAGTATCTTTAGTAAGTCATGGCCAATGCCAGGTTCGTTATAATTAATATAACAGGTGGAATAAATGGCAACTTTTCCAGGTGTCTTTGCCCCATTTTTTACCACAAAAGAATCATTCGTTTGGGCATGGGAACGAAAATGTCGACCATCATATTCAGGTAGTTCTCTGTCTGCATGAATACCCAACATACTATCCATTAGCTTGCGCGCAACGGGTGTTTTATTGATTTTATTGACAGTTTGTACAACCACCGGAATGGTGGCAAGTTTGCCTACCAAATCAGTATTGGATAATAGCTTGTCACGAAAACTGGCCCCAACTTTTTTATATTTAACTGCTTTGGCACGCAACATGAGATGTGGAAAATCCAAGTTCCATGGGTGTGGTGGAACATAAGGACATTTGGTCATGAAACACATGTCACAAAGATAGCACTGATCGACCACTTCTGAGAATTTCGTTTTTTCAACACCGTCAATCTCACCCGTAGTTCCCTCGTCGATCAAATCAAATAAACGTGGGAAAGCCGTGCATAGACTGACACATCGACGGCATCCCTGGCAGATATCAAAAACTCGTTCCATTTCATTCGATAGACTGTCTTCATTAAAGAAATCAGGATTCTTCCAGTCGAGTGGATGGCGTTTTGGTGCTTCTAGATTGCCTTCACGAGTAGCCATAGTAGGGAATTAAAAAATAGGAAAGGAAAGTAATCAATAAAATAATGGGGTTTACAAGATTGAACCAGCTGTTTGGGTTGCTGCTTATGTTTGCATCCAGATATTACAAATATGTAAACCCCATGTACTTTATACACATTGATTGTTTCATTGACAGAAAATTAATCTACGAAACTATCCAATGCTTTTTGAAAGCGATTGGCATGCGAACGTTCAGCTTTGGCCAATGTTTCAAACCAGTCAGCGACCTCATCAAAACCTTCTTCTCGTGCATCTTTAGCCATACCTGGATACATGTCGGTATATTCATGCGTTTCACCAGCAACCGCTGTTTTTAGATTGTCGCGAGAAGGACCAAAAGGTAAGCCGGTAGCTGGGTCACCACAGGTTTCCAGATATTCTAAATGTCCATGCGCATGACCTGTTTCACCTTCTGCAGTGGAACGAAATACGGCAGCGACATCATTTTGGCCTTCTACGTCAGCTTTAGCAGCGAAGTAGAGATAACGACGATTGGCTTGAGACTCTCCGGCAAAGGCCGCCTTCAGATTTCCTTCAGTCTTGGACCCTTTAAGTTCCATGCTGTTGCTCCTTTTAATGTAATGGATAATTGCTATACATAAACCAAACTTTCTAACAATAGTTAGATCACAAATAACGAAATGAATTCATTTCTAAATGTGTAGACTACTTGTAAGGGACTTTAATTGATAAGAAAACAAAGATGTATCGTATTAATCGATGCTTCAAGTCAAATATCTTTTATTTGGCTATGTCACAATTAAATGTTGAATTTGATTTAAGAATTCATAAAACCCTTATTAACCATGGACTTGATAGTCTCAATAATTAAAGTACAATTAGAGAGTTAACAAAAACCAATAGTTAATTGCGACATAGCCTTTTATTTCAATCAAAGTATGATTAGCGCATATTGTAACTTACGAAATAATATCGGTTAATTCGTATGGAGAGACTAGCGAAGGGATTCCTGCTTGTCAACCATTCCCTGAGAAGTGCATCATGATTGGTTCATTTTTGTAGCAAAAAGGCTTGCTGAAACAATCATTGCACCACCTATCCATTCGTTTGGCGACAGGGATTCGTTCGTTAGTAAATAAGCAGCAATGGCAGCTACGAAAATTTCGAATAATAAAAAAATAACAGCCTGGTTCGCAGGCACAAGTGTTAATCCATATTGCAATACGATAGTCATTACAAACAGCATTAATCCAACAATGAGTAATAGCAGCCAGGAATTAACAGAAATATCAGACAAAAGTAAGGGTGCGCCAATAGCCAAGCTACAGCCCAAACCCACCAATGTGACACCGAGCCATATCGCAATAGATTTCAACTGGATATGATGAGTCTGATCTTTGCGTATAAGTACGTTCATTAATGCAAACATGAATCCGCCCAGTATACCTAACCAGTCACCGTGAGAGGTAGGTAGTGAAAAGCTACTCCCTGGTTGCCAGAGCATCATTGCTGCTCCAGCGAGTGACAGTGCCATTACAAAAATACCCTGTATGCTTAACTTCTCATTTAAAAGCAGCCGGGCAAATAGAATGGTCCATAGTGGCGCAAGATAGAATAATAAGAGTACACGCATGACTTCACCCAGCAGAACACCCAAAATATAAGCAATGTTTGTCCAAGCACCGCAAAAGCCAATCCAGAACAATAAATGTGCTTGGCCATTAAAGATGTGTGTGGACCGTAAACTTCTGCGGAATAAAATCAAGCCGAATAATAAAGCGATGAAATAAGTGATGGTGGTTGAAATTTCGCCACTGATGCCAGCTTGTTCCAGTAGGCGATAGGGATACCATACAATGCCCCAAGTAGCCGCACCAAATAGTAAGGCGGCTACAGGAAGAATGTGATGTTTGTTTTGTTTGCTGACTGTCACAATTTTTTATTTTATTTTTATATCAAGTTAATGATTCTATACAGGCTGTACTTGTACTGAAGATTGTTTTGGGTATGATGAAATATACCCGGTTCTGTCCACAAGAGATAAGAGGATGTCATGTCTGACACAACTTTTCCCGCCTCAATTTCAGTACCCGCGACATCCATTGATGAGGTGATTGCTCGGTTAACTGCCATTATCGAATGATCTAAACACAATAATTCACGTTATGGGTTATTTCCCAGTACTTTATCGTAAAGTCACCATACAAATAAAGGCGGGGGTGTCCAAAACAACATTTATGATAATGGACCACGTATGGAGCGCTTGGATGTTATTTTTGTCAATCGATATATCTGTGCTTGTTATCAGTACCAAACGGGGCAAGTCCCCACTCAGTCCACTGTCTCTGCATTTGAAAAAACTGAGTAATGTTAGCCTATTGTATTACAGCATTTATTATTAGGGATGAATGCTCGTTTTAACCTTGATCTGGGCATTGCTGCAGCACAGACCGTTTCGGCTAATAGAATTGGGCCTGTCGCGTAATTCAATTGTGAGTGTATTTTCGTACAAAGGAGACTAT
>CAXBGL010000155.1:0-6098 GCA_963975255.1 uncultured Nitrosomonas sp.
GGATAGGACGTCAAATACCCACCTACAAAACTTATGTGCACAAAAGCTTATTGCTCGTGCAGACTTAACATTTACTGGTTATATTTCCACATGATAATTTTCTATTTGGATATATAAAAATAATATTTCTTCTAAAAACAACCGAGCATTAAGTGGGTGATGAGATAACTGTTGCGCTGTAATTAAACTTCGTGAATAGGCAATCAATGCCTTCAAGTTAATCTGACTGGCTAATGCTTCTATAACAGTAAAATGTGATAAGTAGTAACGAATTTTCCCCGTTGTGCGAAAGCTGACTAAGTCATAACACCATTTTTGCAACCAATTGATTACAGTGGGCAGCTCCCAATGTCGCATAACTTCAGCAAGCTGAATTGGATTCAAGTGATGCGGCACACTGATTTGTTCGATAAATTGCTCATGTCGTGCCACATAATCATCTTCACTCAATAATAAAGCAGATAAGGGTGCAAAACCTGCTGCTGCAAGACAGGTTTCTGGGTCACGGATACCCTCCTGCTGCTTAAGCCATTCCGTTGCTGTCACAGTATCTGGAACAGGCATGACAATCTGTTGACAGCGACTACGTATGGTTGGCAATAACTGTTGTGGGCGATGTGTCAGCAAAATAAATAATACCTTCTCAGGCGGTTCTTCCAGTTTCTTTAGCAAAGCGCTGGCTGCGGCCAGATTCATAGCTTCTGCTGGATGGATCAAAATAATTTTATAACCATCCTGGTGACCAGACATATATACAAAGTCTGTCAATAAACGGATTTGCTCGACACTAATCTGTTGACTGGGTTTTTTCTTTGTTTTGGAGGTGATGACGCCATCCACAACCCCTTTTTTCTCAGTTGTCTGACCAGATGATCCCACCAGTGCTTCTGGTTCTATCTGATAAAAATTCGGATGAGTGCCTTGCTCAAACCAAGTGCAACTTGAACAGTTCCCACAAGCTTCATGTTGGGCAGTTGGATTGCTACATAGCAAATAATTGGCCAGGTTACGTGCGAACTCAAATTTGCCAATCCCCTGTTTTCCTTTCAACAGTAAAGCATGACCGCCAAACCTACGACTCTGTAACAGTCGCTGCCAAATTTCCTGCTGCCAAAGATAAACTTTATACATGATTAAATAAGTTCTGCAACAAATGTTCTACTGACTTTTGTACCGAACTTATAGACTGACTGGCATCAATTGTATGTATTCTCTTAGGAAACTGGTTGGCTCTCTCAAGATAGGTGGCACGCACCCGTTGAAAGAAGTCCACCTGTTCTTTTTCAAATCGATCCGCTAATTTAATGCGCTGAACACGCTGTCTACCTAATTCAACGGACACATCAAAGTATAGTGTCAAATCGGGCTGAAGCATACCTTGTGTCCACTTTTCTAACACATCAAGCTGGGTTGTTTCCAATCCTCGCCCTCCACCTTGATAAGCAAAACTGGCATCCGTAAAACGATCTGAAATAACCCAATCACCACGCTTTAAAGCAGGAAAAATAATCTTATCCAGATGTTCGCGACGCGCAGCAAACATCAACAATGCTTCTGTTTCAGCATGCATCGACAGACTATGATCCAGTAGGCAAGCACGCAATTTTTCACCGAGTGGCGTTCCACCTGGCTCACGCAAGTTGTGTACTCTTACCTGCACCATCTATGCCTTCTAGGGTAATAAATTTACCTGGGTTCATACTTTAAATTATTCCAAGATAATCTGAGTATCTATTCATTTCGTTTATCTGTTTCCAAGCGCTATCCGAATAAGCTAACATGCTTAACATCCAAAATAAAAAAATTAACGTATGCACATAGATGCTTCCGGCTACCTGGATAAGGCTTGCTTTATGGCTTCGCCCAATTTTGATGAACGCCCAATAGGTTATGACATCAGTCTACTGGTGATACACAACATCAGTCTGCCACCCAATGAATTTTGCGGAAATGGCGTTATCGAATTGTTTACCAATCAGATTGACCCAAAAGCTCACCCCTATTATAAAACCTTATGTGACCTTAAGGTCTCAACGCATTTTTTCGTGCGTCGAGATGGTTCCATTATACAGTTTGTTCCCTGTATTCAGCGTGCCTGGCATGCGGGTGTATCATGCTGGCAAGGACAAGAAAGGTGCAACGACTTTTCCATTGGTGTGGAACTTGAGGGCAGTGACACGATTGCTTTTACAAATGCGCAATATGCAACACTGGTCACACTGACACAGGTTTTATGCAAGACCTATCCCATCTCAGATATCGTCGGCCATTCCGATATTGCACCGGATCGAAAAACAGACCCAGGCCCTTATTTTGATTGGCAAAGCTATCGTTCAGCTCTTAGTCCAGATGTCACTTCCTAAGTAATGAAATCAGCCCCGCAGCACAGAATAGTTGGCCACCAGTCGACACACATTATTGGGTGCCACTTTTATCACGTCGTCCGCAGCATTCGTTGTTTCCACACACAGTAAACGCTGGTAATCAGAATCTTGTAAGTCAGCCATATCAGTGGAATTTTTTTTCCATGGATTCCACACCACCGCAGTTTTATTTCCCTTAGATTTAATCTGAATACGACGATCTAAAGCCTGATCATCAATAATTAGTGTGTTTGGAACAGCCAAATATATACGATCAACTTCTGCATTGATGGTTATCATATCCACCTGCTGTTTTTGTATGCTGTTGTCGACTTTATCAATATAGTTGCAGCCTTCTAGACCCAATACACTCGTCTGGCTAATCGCTCCGATCCTAAAATAGGTGTGAAACGCCTGAGTAATTGAAAGTGTATCGGTACCGGTATTGCGGGTAATCAATTCCAGGTTCAGTGAATCGCCAATGGTAATTTCTTGGGTAAGTGTAAAAAAGTGTGGCCAGATAGCATGCGTTTCAGGAGTATCAACTAAACCAAGGATTACTTTAATATCACCGTCTCCTGTGATTTCCGTTTTGACGACATTCCAGGGTCGATTCCGCACAAAACCATGACCTGGAAGACCTTTTCCCTCAGGATCAGCGCCAAACCATGGCCAGCAAATAGGCGCGCCGCCCTTGATTGCTTTACCTGTATGGTAATACGCCTGGTCACTCAGGAACATCAAATCTTCTGCTTCATGAGTAGGTTTAAATGACAACACCTGCCCTGCATGGATAGAAATCAAGGCTTTGGCTCGACTACTACTAATTTGTATCATGGGCAAACCGCCCTTCCCCTCGACAAATTCGAGTTGGTTAGCAATGCCATGCTTAGTGTTGAGTTGTTCAATATTCATATTATTTTTCCTGTTTAAGCTGTTAATATGGATTGAGTCTATATCATGAGGTAATTGTGGGCACGACCCGACTGGCCGCAATTCTAGCACGCGTCCTGGCTTCATTCGTATCTTTGCCGTTGGCTAACACAACACCCATATGACGACGGACGAACGATTCTAGCCTGAATATTGCACCAGTTGATGGAGTTTAAACACCGATTTGTTCTGAATTGAGCGTGCTCGCGACTGGAGACGCAGTTATTCTGCGGCGTAGGGAGCATGTGCGTTCAATTCAGAACAGAGCAAGTTAAAAACCAGCAAGTGAAGCCTTGGGTACAAACTGTATTTTCTCTTAATTTGCCAAGAAACAATAGAGATAAGGGTTACAGACTGAAATCTAGTGTACTGGTGCAACATTTAGGCTAGCTTACCAAATATTCGCAAATCATTTTGTGGGACACGTAGTGCTTCATCCACGCCTGCGAAACCAATACCTTGTGCTTCCAGTTTCCCATAAATCACTGCACTGGCACCCGGTGCAAGCAAGGTTGTATCAACTGGCAAACCGAGTATTGCACGGGCATGTAACTCAAATTCATTCTGTCGCTGGTTACATAACGTGACCATACCTGTATCATGCGGACGCGGACTCACCTCACTAAACCATACTTCATCACCTTTGATGAACAATTCCACACCAAAAAATCCCTAAACCACCAAGATTCTCAGTAATTTTTGGGCTATTTCACGTGATCGCTGTAATGCCTGAGGAGACATCACTGGCGGTTGCCAACTCTCTACATAATCACCTTGAATCTGTATATGACCAATTCGGTTCGCAGAAGTGTGCACAATCTTGCCTTCTGAATTAATGGCACGAACGGTCAGTTGGGTGATTGCATAATCAAACTGAATGACACCCTCAACGATTACACGCCTCTCATTCACACGACTACCACTGGCTGCGGTATTCCATGCCGCTTCAATCTCTGCCGCTTGATCAATTATGGATTGACCTTTACCCGAAGATGACATGACAGGCTTAACAATACAAGGATTACCAATCCCCGTAAATACATGTTATTCAGTGTTGATTAGTGTTTAAAATAAACATAAATATCATTATAAACAGTAGCTTTATATTTTAAATGTTTTATTTGTGTTGATCAGCATTCCGCAATTCTGTTATTATTTCCTTACACTAGCCTTACACGGAGATAATTGTGACGAAACGGGAAAACTTTACAGCGGATAGAATTGCCGGCTATCAGTTCAAGCCCAGCACAAAGGGAAAGTCTAATCAAACTGTATACTGGGACGGAAAAACACCGGGCTTGGGATTACGTGTTACTGCGAATGGTTCCAAGTCTTACATATTTCAAACTGACCTAAACGGCAAGACTATTCGCATAACCATTGGTGATCAACGCACCTGGACTATAGGCAAAGCACAAGCGGAAGCAACGCGCCTTAAAGCGATGACAGACTCTGGTACTGACCCACGCCAAGTAAAAGCCGATGAAATCAATGCAAAGAATACTGCTATCGCTGTTCAGAAGGTACAGAAAACCCGCGAAACAGTAACAGTAGAAAAAGCATGGGATGAATATATTGTTGCCATGAAATCCACATGGGGTGCACTGCACTTACATGACCATATACGCGCCATGCAGCTAGGTGGAGAAAAAAGAACACGAAGCAGCAAACTTACAGAACCCGGTACACTTGCATCACTGGCCTCGACTCGACTTATTGATCTTACCACTGAAAGAATGACGGCCTGGGCAAAAATTGAAGGTGCAAAAAGACCAGCACGCGCCCGTAATGGCAGAACATTATTAAGTACGTTTCTGAATTGGTGTATTACTCATCCCACGTATAGCGCAATCGTTACAAGAAACTCAGCACAAAGCAAAGAAGTCAAAAAGTATCTAGGCAAAGCCATGCCAAAGAATGACGCATTACAGCGCGAACAATTACCCGCATGGTTTAATACCGTTAAACAAATTCAGAATCCTATTATATCTGCATACTTACAAGCTTTATTGCTTACAGGTGCACGCCCTAATGAGCTAGTTTCCGTACGCTGGAATGATGTTGATTTTCAATGGAACTCTATAACCATAAAAGACAAAGTAGACGGCTCACGGGTTATACCATTAACCCCCTATATAGCGCATTTACTGACTAACCTTCCCCGCCGAAATGAATGGGTGTTCAGTAGCAAAACTTCGGCAAGCGGACATTTAGTTGAACCACGTACTGCACACAATAAAGCTTGTGAAATTGCTGGGTTAAGATTAACTTTGCACGGATTGAGAAGATCATTTGCTAGCTTGTGTGAATGGATAGAATGTCCTGCCGGGATCTCTGCACAAATTCAAGGACATAAGCCAGAAGGGGTACGAGAAAAACATTATATTCGTCGCCCACTTGATCTATTAAGAATGTGGCACGTGAAGATTGAGGCCTGGATATTAGAACAAGCAGGTATTGATTTTGTACCAACAAAAACTGGTTTAAGGGCAGTAACTACTACTTTACGAATGAAATAAAAGCGGGGCTGCTAAGAAAGGGAGTCCCGAGCAACCCCTAACCACATCGAAAAAGGAGGTATCTTTATGGTAACTTTCAGATCGGCTATTATGTCGAAAGTTCCCGAAAAGAAACATAAATTGCATAACGATTAAACCTCCCCTACCCGGCCAGGCGAAAAGCGGAAACCTTCACCGCTTGAGGTGATATCTTTTGAAGGGTGTGCTTGAAGGGGTATGCAATGAAGAATTGAAGTGGTACCGCAAAACTGGACAAGTTGTTAAGCTCTGATATGTGAAAAAT
>CAXBGL010000156.1:0-6092 GCA_963975255.1 uncultured Nitrosomonas sp.
CGTGGAGTCACCATCAGTTACGAAACCATCAGGCTATGGTGCATCAAGTTCGGAGCTAAATACGCCGGTCGCCTAAAGCGACGACATCAGGGCTATGGCGACACATTCTACATCGATGAATTCTTTGTGACGATCAATGGCAAACAGCATTATCTCTGGCGAGCCGTGGATCAAGATGGAGAAGTGGTCGATGTGTATCTGCAAGCCCGCGAGGATGGGGCTGCCGCTAAGTGTTTCTTCCAGCGTCTACTTAGAAATCATGGCGGTGAGCCGAGAAAGATTGTGACTTACAAGCTGCGAAGTTATCGTGTTGCTCGCCGGGAAGCGACAAAGGTGAGAGAGCGGGGGATGCGGCGTTTTAAGTCGATCAGGCAGGCTCAAGATTCGTTGCCACCCATGCTGCCGTATACAATCTGTTTAATCTGGGGAGGCATCTTGTATCCGCGGTCACTATCGGAACCTCAGGGTAAATGCGTTCTCAAAATGGAGTAGGATAGTTGCTTGATTGCGGTCGAGTTGATTTTCTTCGTTGCAAAGACTTAATTGGTCAGTGCTCATAAAACCGCTACATAAAATTCCGGGTGTGCAATGCCGACAGTATTTGCGCTGTCCTCTTATCGAAACCAATTTTGCACAGACGATGTATGCGTCCTTGACCCATATCCTCAATCAGCACCTGAACTTTTTCCCATCCACTGCGTAATGTTGCTGGCTGCCAGGATCCGGCGGCTAGCAACACCAACGCGTCGAATACTTCTTCATTCAGACCGGCAGTATTAACGAGGTCATTGTGGCGGCGCTCAATCGCGTCTGCTAGTCGTCCGAGTAGCGTGGGATCTTCACTGACGTGGTGTTTGAGATGGGCAACGCCAAATGCGACGTGACGTGCTTCATCTTGTCCAACCAGCCGGGCGACTTGTCGCGTGATCGGATCTGGCGCATGCTGCTGCAAGAACCACAACAGTGTCAGAAAACTACCTTCTCCGAGCACCGATAGCAGCATTGCCGATAGGGCGAAATTGGGTTCGTCAATTAAGGTCTTGAGCGACGATTGGCCACCGACCGTCGACAAGCCGAGCTTGGGGCGGCGCAACAGTGCGCGTCGTGTGAAAACCTCGATATGACGTGCTTCATCAGCAGCCTGAATAGCCAAGAGCTGCATTACTTCGCGAAAATGTGGATGTACTTGCGATGCAAATCGGGCAGGAATGACCAGCGCCGCTGTTTCGTTCTCGATCAGATAGGTCATCACTTGCACTATCGCATCTTCTATTTCCTCATGCAATTCGAAAGCTTCGTCCCACGCAATTGCCGTGGCCGGATTCCATTGTGAAGCCGCAGCGTGGGCATACAACCGTGCGGCTTCTTCGGCCCAAACTTCAGCGCGGGTGTCGAGCGGAAAGTCAAAATCTGGCGCACCGGCTTCGACTGTCGCACTACGTCCAGCAAGACCCCAGTGAGCAAAAGCGTGCGCTTCTGGCACTGTGGCGGTACCTGTTGATTCGGCACCACGCCAGCGTCCGACTTCAGCGCCACCACGGGTTACCATAGCGATTGAGCCATTTGCCGCATTTGTAATATCAATATCGTGACCTTGCGCACGACACCAACCACGAAGATGAACGGCAAGCTCTGGGGCATTACCGTATACGGCGATTGAAGCGCCCACCGGAACTGAATGTAGCGCACGTTTTACTAGCAGATGCCCGCCTTGATCCAGCCCTAAATCTCCCAGTTCGACCGAGTCTACAGCATGCTCGGTCATGTGTAAGATTTACTGACACTGGAAACAAAAGCATCGATGGTTGCAAAACGATCAATGGCACGTGTTAGCAACGCATACTTCTCGGTGCGACCTGGTCGCCACACTTTTAGTCCTTCAAGATCCAGTAATGGCCGTACTTGTGGATCGTCGTAGGACATTGACAGCAGTAGATCGCGAAAGCGCGCAATGTTGTTCTCAGGTGCACCGTCCAGCACGGTAAAGTTGCAATGGTCATACTCAGCAGTCTGCGCAAGTATGCGTGTGCTATTTGCTGGAAACGTACCTTCCCGCGAGAACAATAGGTGATTGCCGTCGATCATGCATGTCGCATCGACAGCGCCGTCAATTAATGCTTTAGCGGCATGACGTTCGCCGCCGATATGATCACCATGTTTGCCGAGTAGTAAGTCGAAGGTGCGTACAGTAAAATCTTTTCCAGGTTCAAGTCCGGCCTCGGCCAAGTGCGCCAGAGGGATTAGGGTAGCTTGCGGTGAGTCGGAAGCGCCCACACCAACGGTCTTGCCACGCAATTCCTCGATCGACTGAATTGATGAGTCGCTACGCACGACAATCAAACTGGTGAGGTTGCAATCGGTGTCGCGCATAGCAATCGTTTCGGTCTTGCGACCTGTCTTGGCGGCAATGCGTTCGGCTTGTAACCATGCCAATGGAGAGTTCCACGCGACATGAAAGTGGCCAGCAAAGTGGCCTTCTACCTGTCGTTCATAATTCGAGTACAACATGTAATCGAAATCGAGGTCGTTCTCCACGAACCACTTCTGAAAACCGTCCCAGATAGTGACGACTTTCGGGTCGTAGGCGACCGCTCCCAGTAGTAATGTTTCGGACATACTTTGTTCTCTCAAAATACCGGTAGGCCGCAAATGGCCTTGCCGATGAAATCGTACAATTGATCCGTGGTCGGTGCCATGACTGTGCCCGCACGGGCATCGCGAAACCGCCGTTCGACACCGACTTCACGGCGGAATGCAGCGCCGCCACAGACACGCATGGCCGTGTCCAACACTTGAGTTGCCGATTCGCCGGACGCTGCTTTGCATTCTAGCACCCGTAGCATCATATCTTCGCGTTCGGTTTCCATGGCATGTAGCGTGTCGAGCCATAAACAACGCGCTTGATCGGTGGTTATTCGCATCCGCGCCAGATACGCCCGGATGGTGGGTAGATCACATAGTGCCGAATCCAGATGTTCGTGGCGGGTTGCCGATGCATGACGGCATGCAGCGGCTGTCGCGCCTTCCATTAGGCCTATCCCGGTCGCTGCTATCATGGTGTTAAAGATAGGTAGTACAGCTTCAAGCATGATGGCTAGACCATCACCATCGTTGCCGAGCAAGTAACTCTCTGGCACGATGACATCCTGTGCAGTAAGCGGCGTAGAATCATTGCCGCGCAGTCCCAAACCATCGAAGTTTCCCGCTATCGTAATACCGCTGCTGTCGCTCGGTACCAGCCAGATTGTGCTAGCGCCCTTAGCAGTTACAGGTTGGCTCGACCATACATACAGCGTGGCGTTATGCGCTGATGTGACCCAACTTTTCTTGCCGTTCAAGTGAATGCCATCCTGACCGCGAGTGGCTGTACCGACCGGTGCCCAAAACTGGCTGCGCGATCCAATTTCTGAGAACGCCAGTGTACCCAGATGTTTACCCGCTGCGAGCTGTTGGCGCACGGTATCGGGAGCATATTTCTCAATGACAGTCGCCGCAGCATAGTGCATGCACGTCACCATCGCGGTTGATCCGCACTCGCGAGCGAGACGTTCAACGACCATTGCCGCAGCACGCGGCCCTTCTCCCAGGCCACCAATGTGTTTGGCGCTAAGCAGCCCAAGCAACCCGCTGTCGCGCAACGCATTCATCGCCTCTTGCGGGAATGCGCCTGTTTTGTCAATCTCAGTTGCGTCTCGTGCGACAATTTCTGTGGCGATTTTTTCTACAACTTCAAGATAATTAGTCATGGTTTTCCTGTGGTACGAACACAAAAGGCAGGCGTCTTAGTGGTCGTGGTTGATCATGCCATGGGTGCCGTATTTATGCATAAGGTGCGTCACACGGCATAGGATGGTTTGCCAAATGAAGTTTCAGCAGCGCCTGACTGAAGCCAGGAATTCTAACGCACGTTTCCTGACAATGAAAGATGGATCGATTTGGTTGTCGGGTAGATACTCACTTTAAACTCCATTTTTTAGAGCAGTGGGGTCTCTGATTGTTGTGGTCGACGGATACTATACAATTCATTTGCGTTATGAAATCTTAGACCGCTGTATAAATCAACGTATCAGCTTCTGCATCGTAAGCCAACGTGTCGTTCGAGGCATTGTTATTATCAAAAGCAAAACCAAGCAAGCGAATTTATGCATCATCTGAGGAGCTAAAGTTTCCGTCGACATTTAGATCGAATAATGTCCGCACTGTGGTGGAACCCTAAAAATCATCGCCGCCATCTTGAATCCATTGTAATCACTAAAATTCTTGATCATCTCGGTCTGCCTGCCTAGGCACCGCCTAGAGCATCTGCACAAATCCACGACTTTTTCGAGCCAACCTGATCCCGTGCTCGCCCCTTTCAATCCTCTTCGTCATTAATCGAATCTATCAAAGATTTAACCCTGACAGCTACAATTCTAAATGGAATACGCCATACAAAGAACATTCGCAAAAATCGCAATGATTGCTTTGCTGGTGTTGTTTAGCGGTTGCAGCACTGTGAGGTTGGCCTATGACCAAGGATCGAGACTGGCTTGGTGGTGGCTTGATGGTTATGTTGATTTCAACCGCGAACAAAAACCGCATGCAAAGCAGGCTATTCAGCAATGGTTCGGCTGGCACCGTAGTGCACAGCTTCCGGAATATGCGGATTGGTTGTCGGTAGTGCGCAGCCAGATCAATTATTTATTGACCCCAGAACAAGTTTGCCGCTGGTCCGAGGACCTGCAAAACATAATTGCGCCAGCCTTCGATCATGCCGTGCAATTAGGCACACCGGTTGTTTTGAGCTTAGGTGAAGCACAATGGCGCTATTTGGAACAACGTTATGCCAAAAGCAACGATAAGCTTCGCCGCGATTACTTGCAGCCGAATCCCAAAGACCGTCTGGAAGCATCCATCAAGCGCTCGGTTAAACGCATTGAGAATCTTTACGGAAATATCGACGAGAGGCAGCGGGACTTGATTATTGCCAGCATTGAAATCTCTCCCTTCAATTCCGAAGCATGGCTGCTTGAGCGTCAGCGCCGGCAACAAGTTACACTGTCAACTCTGAAACAACTCACCGCCGAATCCTCCTCAGCCAAACAGGCTGCTGCCATACTTCGGACACTGGTAGAGTACACTCTCCGCTCCGATGATCCTGACTATCGGGCATATCAAGTAAGCTTGGCTAAATACACTTGCGGCTTCATTGCGCGCATGCATAACAGCACCACCCCAAGCCAGCGTCAGCATGCGCATGACAAGTTAGAAAGCTGGGAAACTGATTTGCGCACACTGATGGCTGATAATCGTTTGGCTGACAACCAATTGTATAATCCATCGGAGTAATGGTGATGTTAGTAAGGATCCTGGGTTCTGTCGCATTAATTATAAAAATGCGCATTTCAAGTGAGCAGATATATCGGCTTTTCTCACTAGACGATACTGCCAAGTTAACATTCAGAAAAAAACTTTACTCAACTATGGAGGAATTACAAAAAGACCTAGACGGATAGATGAAACACAATAACAACGAACGCACTCATCGAGGAAAAATGTGCTGTGGCCGCACACCACTAGAAACATTACTTGATGGACAATCGATTTGGGAAGAAGAAACTTTAGCTCAAATCTAAACTAACTGACACCTCAAAGAACGGGTAACTGTCAGATTAAGTCTGCGGCCTGTTGAAAAAAACCTGATACTGCATTGAATTGATAAAATAGGAGCTTTACCTTCGGCCACTGGTAAAGCTCATTGCCCCAGACGAGCAGAATGCTTACCCGAGTCGGCCAAAAACAGAGCTCGGTTTGTCTATCGAAGTCCACATCAGCATGAAATCGACAAAGTTCGTGTCCGGCAAGCAACCAGAGCTTTTATTGGTAAGATGATAATGCGCAAATGGACGATCGAAGGATTATTCGCTGAAGCCAAACAGTTTCACGGATTACGACGTGCCCGTTACCGGGGATTACAGAAAGTATCGATTTAGGCTCTGATGACCGCAATGGCCCAAAACATTAAGCGAATCGTCAACCAATCGCCAAGTATTTGTTGGCTTTTGAGAAAATTCCAGTCTCTCCGAGAAGAAATATTGAAAGCACAAAATTAT
>CAXBGL010000157.1:0-6069 GCA_963975255.1 uncultured Nitrosomonas sp.
TATCAAATTGATGTGCTGCGCACCTTGATATCGCCCTATTTCGAGACAGACCCAATATCTACCGGTAAGTACGCTTGAGTTGCTATATAATCCTGCAGATTCAATCATTAGTCAGAGCTAAAATAGGTATCAGTCAAAGATAGTCTTCAGTATTTCGTATTTTTTATTTCGGAACTCTTCGTGACAACAATTATTTCTCCAACATCCATACTGAGTTCTCTGTCCCCGAAACTTAAAGTACTGCCTCCTTTGAGTCTCTATATCCATATTCCATGGTGTCTAAAGAAATGTCCTTATTGTGATTTTAATTCACACGAGATACGGGGAGTGAGTAATCAGGTGCCAGAGGATGAATATGTGGCGGCATTGATTCATGATCTGGAGGCAGCCATACCCAATGTTTGGGGGCGTCGCTTAGCCAGTATATTTTTTGGTGGGGGAACACCGAGCTTATTTAGCGCACAAGCCATTGATAAAATACTCACAGCGGTGCGCACGTTGTTGCCTCTGGAGAATTTTGCTGAAATTACGATGGAAGCCAATCCAGGGACATTTGAGGCGCAGAAATTTGCAGATTTTCGGGTGGCGGGAGTTAATCGTTTGTCAGTGGGTATTCAGAGTTTTAACCCTAAACATCTGCAATTATTAGGGCGTGTGCACGATGATCATGAGGCGCATCGTGCAGTTGAGACAGCATTAAAAAATTTTGATAATGTCAATCTTGATCTGATGTATGCTTTGCCCGATCAGACTATAGAAGACGCACGCTCAGATATTGAGACGGCTTGTGCCTCAGGTGTGCCGCATATTTCTGCTTATCATTTGACGCTGGAACCCAATACTTTGTTTTATCGGTATCCCCCTGCGTTACCAGATGATGAGCTGTCGGTAGAGATGCAGGAGATGATTGAACAATTTACTGCTGGTAGGCATTACGTTAATTATGAAACATCCGCATTTGCACAACCCGGGAGGATGTCACATCATAATCTAAATTACTGGTTATTCGGTGATTATTTGGGAATTGGTGCAGGCGCGCACAGTAAAATCAGTTTTGCAGATAAAATCGTGCGGCAGGTGCGTTATAAGCAACCTAAGGAATATCTTGCTAAAGCAGGGCAGGCGAACGTAATATCAGATCCACCTATCCAGACGCAGCATGAACTCAGTCGTGCTGATCGGGGATTCGAGTTTATGATGAATGCATTGCGGCTCACAGATGGTTTTGAAACGCAGACATTTCATGAGCGTACAGGTCTATCCATCACGACTGTCCAGCGGCAATTAGATGAAGCGGAACGACGTGAACTGATTGTGCGGGATCATCAGCGTATTACACCTACGCTAACTGGTAGACAATTTCTGAATGATTTATTGCAAATATTTTTACCAGAAAAAAGTGAATAGGCAAAACTGTGGTAATTTGAACCGTTATGGTGTTTTCTGGAATATAAGATCCCAGACGCCGTGTCCTAACTTTAGGCCACGTTGCTCGAACTTAGTCAGTGGTCGGTATTCAGGACGGGGCGCATAGGTTGCAGCAGTATTAACTAATTGTTGTTCCTGACTTAAAACTTCCAGTATTTGTTCTGCGTAATTTTCCCAATCGGTAGCGGCATGAATATAGCCACCTAGTTTTAGATGTTCGCACAAGCGTGAAACAAGTTCGGGTTGGATCAAACGGCGTTTATGATGTTTGGCTTTAGGCCAAGGGTCAGGAAAGAAAATATGGATGCCATTAAGACAATTGGTTGGCAACATGTGCAGCAATACTTCCACTGCATCGTGTTGAATGATGCGAAGATTGGTTAATTCAAGCGCTTCAATTTGATTGAGCAAGGTGCCGACACCGGGCGTATGGACTTCAATGGCGAGATAATCGTTGTCGGGATGAGTCTGCGCAATGGTAGCTGTTGCTTCTCCCATGCCAAAGCCAATTTCCAGTATTTTAGGTGCTTGTCTGCTAAAAATGGTATCCAGATTAAGCAAGCTTCCCAAGAATGGAAGACCATATAAGGGCAGCAAGGTTTCACAGGCACGGCGCTGTGCATTGGTGATGCGCCCCTGACGGAGCACAAAACTACGAATGGATTGTGTCATGGGAAAATCAGGCTGTTTTACCTGTTGCCTGAATACCTGAGCTGGCAATTACGCCACTAACAGGAGAGCTGGGACTGGCAGTGTAAAGTTTCTTGGCCATACGTCCTGCAAGATAGGCTTCGCGCCCTGCTTCAACTGCCTTGCGCATAGCTGAAGCCATCAGTACTGGAGTTTGTGCGGCGGCAATCGCCGTATTCATGAGTACACCATCACAACCCAATTCCATTGCAATGACCGCATCTGATGCCGTGCCGACACCCGCGTCGACAATGACTGGGATTTTTGCGTTGTCAATGATGATCTGTAAATTCCATGGGTTTAGAATACCCATGCCCGAGCCGATCAGTGAAGCCAACGGCATCACAGCAACACAGCCGATTTCTTCCAGCTGCTTGGCAGCAATGGGATCATCTGAGGTATAAACCATGACTTGAAAATCTTCTTTGATAAGAATTTCTGCTGCTTTGATAGTCTCGACCATATTTGGATAAAGGGTTTTTGGGTCACCCAGCACTTCCAGTTTTACTAGACTATGTCCATCCAACAGTTCTCTTGCCAGACGTAGTGTGCGCACCGCATCATCGACGGTGTAACACCCAGCGGTATTGGGTAACAATGTGTATTGCGAAGGAGGTAATACATCTAGTAGATTGGGTTCGTCGGCATTCTGTCCGATATTCGTACGTCGGATTGCCACCGTAATAATTTCTGAACCACTGGTTTCAATTGCCTTTCGGGTTTCGGTGAAGTCCTTGTATTTACCTGTGCCGACCAACAGCCGTGAAGCATATGTTTTGCCAGCAATGATGAGATTGTCCATGAAATCCTGTAAAAATATTTGAGTACTTTCTATAAATGTCTAAGAACAGAGTGGCTTTTTTGCAGAAAAGTTTTGCTAGCCACCACCTACTGCGACGACAACTTCGAGTTGATCGCCGTTTGTCAGTATTTGTTCGGAAAACTGACTGCGCGGAACAATTTCTCCGTTTCTCTCAATAGCAATGCGCTTGCCCTGTATTGCTAAATGTTCGATTAATTGTGAAACATTTATAGGCGCGTTAAAGTGTTGAGATTGCCCGTTGATGATAAGCTGTATCATTTCTATATATACCTTGAGTCGGGTAGACTAAATTTATTATGATTCGATTTTATCATGCGGGTGTAGCTCAATGGTAGAGCAGAAGCTTCCCAAGCTTAAGACGAGGGTTCGATTCCCTTCATCCGCTCCAGATTTCTGCATGACGATACATGATGAAGTGTGTTAATTGCAGGATAAGGTTATGGGTTGTGTCACTCAGCATAACAGACTAAACTGATATCCAATTAGAGCCTTGTACCTGTTTTAGAATCTTTTACCTTAGCGTCTTATCGTATGGAAGTGAAATTGCAAAACAAACGCCCCAAGCATCTAAATCTTTTTAAGATCAGACAGCCATTGCCGGCTATTGTTTCAGTTCTACATCGTGTTAGTGGTGTCTTACTCTTCTTTCCCGGCATTCCTATACTGCTTTGTGGTTTGCAAATGATGTTGGGTTCACAGCAAAGCTATGCAGCGCTACATGCCTATTTGCTGAGTCCGGTTGTTAAAGCCGTATTAATTCTTGCAATATGGTTATTCCTGCATCACTTATGTGCGGGTATTCGTTATCTTTTGCTGGATTTACATTATGGTATTGCCCTGGCACAAGCGCGCACGAGTAGTAAACTGGTACTGATTACAGGCATTATCCTGACTGTATTGATGGGGTTAGTGATATGGTAAAACATACCAATCGTATTGTAACGGGTGCTCATTACGGATTAAAAGACTGGCTGGTGCAACGCGTGTCTGCCGTATTGATGGTGGCTTATCTTCTCTTATTGATGGTATTTGTGTTGGTTTCATCGCCACAGGATTATGTCGCGTGGCAGACACTATTCAGTAATCAGTGGATGCGTATTGCGACATTATTGTTTTTTGCGAGTCTGTTTTGGCATGCCTGGATTGGTGTCCGTAATGTTCTGATGGATTATATTAAGGCTACTGCTATTCGTTTGACCATCCAGATACTGGTTATCCTGTCATTGCTATTTTATCTCGTATGGTCAGCTGAAATCTTGTGGAGTTAATGTGGCAATCATAAAAAGAAAATTTGATGTAGTCATAGTTGGTGCAGGGGGTGCGGGCATGCGTGCTGCTTTGCAATTGTCTGAGGCTGGACTTAAGGTGGCTGTATTGTCAAAAGTATTTCCAACACGCTCACATACAGTCTCTGCACAAGGCGGTATTGCTGCTTCACTTGGGAATGTGACGGAAGATAATTGGCACTGGCACATGTATGACACGGTGAAAGGTTCTGATTATTTGGGTGATCAAGATGCTATTGAATTCATGTGTCGTCAGGCTAACGAAGTGGTCTATGAGCTCGAACACTTTGGTATGCCATTCGATCGATTGGAGAATGGCAAAATCTATCAACGTCCTTTTGGGGGACAATCACAAAATTTTGGGGGGGCACAGGCAACACGTTCCTGTGCATCGGCTGATCGTACCGGACATGCCTTGCTACATACACTTTATCAGCGCAATGTGAGTGCAAATACCCAGTTTTTTATCGAATGGATGGGATTGGATCTGATCCGTGATGAACAAGGTAGCGTGTTGGGTGTTACGGCGCTTGAAATGGAGACGGGTGAGATTATGGTGTTGCAGGCCAAAGCCACCATGTTTGCCACAGGTGGTGGCGGACGCATATTTCAGGCGAGTACGAATGCGCTCATCAATACAGGTGATGGTTTGGGTATGGCAGCACGCGCAGGTATTCCTTTGGAAGATATGGAGTTCTGGCAGTTTCATCCCACAGGTATACATGGCGTGGGCGTATTGATTAGTGAGGCGGTACGGGGCGAAGGGGGTTATTTATTGAATCAGGAAGGGGAGCGTTTTATGGAACGCTATGCCCCCAATGCTAAAGATTTAGCCAGTCGCGATGTGGTATCCCGTGCATTAACGATGGAAATTAATGAAGGGCGTGGTTGTGGTAAGGATGCCGATCATTTACTACTGAAACTGGATCATCTGGGTGCAGACATTATCAAGTCACGGTTGCCGGGAATTCGTGAATTAGCGATGAAGTTTGCGCATGTCGATCCAATCCATGCTCCTATTCCAGTTATTCCAACTGCTCATTACATGATGGGGGGAATTCCAACCAATTTCTATGGCCAAGTTGTAGTGCCATATAAGACAGGACCTGAAGAAGTGGTGTCTGGTTTTTATGCGGTTGGTGAATGTGCTTGTGTTTCTGTACATGGCGCGAATCGTTTGGGCACTAATTCATTGTTAGATATTGTTGTATTTGGACGTGCCACAGGTAATCAAATTATTGAAGATGTTAAAAAGAATCCGCACCACAAAGTACTGCCGATTGATGCAGCAGAAAAGACACTGGCACGGTTGGCACGTTTGGATAACCAGAAAAATGGTGAGAAAGTAGCGCATGTCGGTGATGCATTACGTAAGACCATGCAAACGTACTGCGGTGTATTTCGTTTTGCTGATATGTTGACGCTGGGTGTCGAAAAGATTCATGAAGTAGCTGACCGCATTGCGAATACGGAGATCGAAGATAAGAGTAAAGTATTTAATACAGCACGAATTGAAGCACTGGAGCTGGATAATTTAAAGGAGGTTGCAATTGCTACGATGGTTTCAGCCGAAGCACGTTGTGAAAGTCGTGGTGCGCACGCGCGTGATGATTTTCCTCAACGAGATGATGATAAATGGCTGAAACATACACTATATTTCAGTGAAGATAAGCGGTTGGACTATAAACCGGTGCGCTTGAAGCCATTAACAGTTGAATCTTTTCCACCAAAAGCCAGGACATATTAATTTTTATGACTATCACTTTAAATCACACGATTGTACCTGCCTTCAACTTGTGATTCCCCGTGGTCTTGCCACGGGGATCTAATTAGTCTTTAGAA
>CAXBGL010000158.1:0-6022 GCA_963975255.1 uncultured Nitrosomonas sp.
AATTTAAGCTGAATCAGGCCGCCTCTATTAGATGTTAACGGGACAGTAGTGAAACCATGAACACCCGGCAAGATGACCTGGAGCTCCGTCATGGGGGTGTTGAAACGTTTCGCGCGTGAAGGAAGTCTCATTGGCAGACAGTTACCCACGTCAACATGAGCGAGCGGTGTCGCATGACCATGAGCCAACGCCCAAGACTTCCAGTTTGAATTAGCAATCAAGGCTAAGGCAGTGCTAAGGCAGTGCGTTCCGTTTGGGCACGCCTGGATCAGATAACCCTCTCTAACGTATATTTCACTTTAATATATATAACCATACACTTGGACGCGTAGGATTATCACTCATTGTGTGAGTACTTTCGAGACCATTCTTGCTAATCCCATGCTGCTTCTTAAAGACAATGAAGCAAGAAATTGAGGAAATTGGGCTTAAAGCGATTGTAAAAAATTATGTTGTGTGTGGTGACAACGAGAGGACACGAGTCATCCCATTGGAGTTATTAAGCGTGTACTGGTATACTGCTGGCACATTTTGTTGCAGTCTGGCGATAAATTTAAGATCGATTATTGACAGTACTGGACGCAGATACGAACTCGGTGCACAATGTTACCTATATTAGCCAATGGGTGAAATAGGGGTTCAATAATACTAAGTGATTAGTTTGATTAGATAAAGTTTTATGGCGGGCCTCCCCGCATTGCATGGTGGTGAATCTGGTCAGGTCCGGAAGGAAGCAGCCACAGCTATTTTTTGCAAGTGCCGGGGGTCTGGCTCGCCACCCATATTTTCCCAAAGCCTATTGGATTTTAGCGGTTTTACTGGCCTAAAATAAACTTATTCGTTTTTTCTTTCTCTTTATTCAAGAAATATCGTGTCCCCAACCCAAGTCCTTGCTCGCAAGTGGCGCCCTAAAAATTTCTCAGAATTAACTGGACAGGACCATGTGGTCAGGGCGCTTACCAATGCGTTGGAACAAAATCGTCTGCACCATGCCTATTTGTTCACAGGTACACGTGGTGTGGGCAAAACCACGATTGCACGTATTCTAGCTAAGGCACTCAACTGTGAAGCGGGTGTTACGTCAACACCCTGTGGGGTATGTCCAGCATGCACACAGATTGATGGCGGGCACTTTATTGATCTGATTGAGCTGGATGCGGCTTCCCACACTCAGGTAGATAATATGCGTGAGTTGCTGGAGAATGCGCTCTATGCACCGACCAGTGCACGCTATAAAATTTATATTATTGATGAAGTACATATGCTTTCCAAGTCGGCTTTTAATGCGATGCTGAAAACTTTGGAAGAGCCACCTGAACATGTCAAGTTTGTACTTGCTACAACGGATCCACAGAAAATTCCTGTTACGGTGTTATCGCGTTGTTTGCAGTTTAATTTAAAACAAATTCCACAAACACAAATTGTAGATTATCTTGAAAATATATTGGCACAAGAGCAGGTTAGTTGTGATGTGGTGTCATTACAATTATTAGCCCGCGCAGCACAAGGCAGCATGCGTGATGCCCTCAGTATGCTGGATCAGGCGATTGATTTTGGTCAGGGAAAGGTTGAAGAAGCTGAAGTGCGAGATATGCTGGGTGTGATTGACCAGTGTTATCTCTACGATCTATTGGATGCTTTGGCGCAAAAGGACGGTTCACAAATATTATCGCTGGCGGATGAAATGGAAGCACGCTGTCTTTCGTTTGATACAGCTTTGCAGGATCTGGCCACATTGTTGCATCGTATCACTCTGGCGCAAACGGTACCGCAGGCGATTGGTGATGAACTCCCTGAACAGGCACGTATTTTTGCATTGGCTAAGGTTTTTACAGCCGAGGATATTCAGTTGTTTTATCAGATTTGCTTGCATGGGCGCAGTGATTTGAGTCTGGCACCCGATGAATATGCTGGCTTTACCATGACGTTAATGCGCATGCTGGTTTTTATGCCTGAAGAACTAGTACAGAAAAGTACAAATGATTCCAGTGTGCCAGAAGATGGTACGCAGCAGCCATTGCCGAAGACATCAGAGAAAGTGACACAGAAATCAGATACCGCAGTTTCTGCGGAGCAATCTACGCATAACTGGTCAGAATTGGTCAATCAATTGAAGTTGACAGGTATGACAAAAATGTTGGCACAGCATAGTGAAGCCAAACTTTTTTCCGCAGATGGTGTTGAACTATGTGTGCCAGCAGTACACAAACATCTGCTGGAAAAAACCTATCAGGATAAGATCAAGGCAGCATTAGATTTATATTTTGGGAAACCTATAACACTAAAATTTTCAGTAGGTAGCGTCACGGGTATGACACCAGCAGCACTACAGCAACGCGCAGAAGAGGCAAAGCAGGCAGAAGCCATTGCAGCAATTGAAAAAGATCCGCTGGTACAGGATTTAGTTGAAAATTTTGATGCACAATTAATCGCTTCTTCGATTAAACCCATTCAATAATAGTGGAGATAACAGCAATGAGAGGGAACCTAGGCAATATGATGAAGCAGGCACAACAGGTGCAGGAAAGCATGAAACAGATGCAAGAAAAACTGGCAGAAGTTGAAGTGGAAGGGCAGTCTGGGGCAGGTATGGTGAAAGTAGTCATGACTTGTCGTCATGACGTCAGAAGTGTCAAGATTGATGACAGCCTGATTGGCGATGACAAGGATATGTTGGAAGATTTAATTGCTGCGGCTTTTAATGATGCGGCGCGGCGCGTAGAATCAGCTACGCAGGAAAAAATGGCGGAAATCACCGGTGGTCTGGGCTTACCGCCAGGTATGAAGTTGCCATTTTAGATAATAAAGCATCATGAACCTATATGATTATGCAGATTCTGGATTTTATTTGGTTGGTCATAAAATTACAAAATAGATGAAAGTAAACAGACCGATCAGACCAGTCAAGAAAAAAACGCTGGCACCCACCGATGAGAGCGTGGCAGAGGTGTCGACGTTAGCCACACACAAATTACAGAAGTTATTGGCGCAGAAAGGCCTCGGCTCACGGCGAGAAATGGAAACGTTGATTGCCTCGGGTCAAGTAAGCATCAATGGACAAGTGGCAACAACAGGTGATCGCGTCGGGCTAGCAGATACCGTACGTATCGGTAAGCGCATTATTCGCTTTGACATGAATGAACGTCTGCCAAAGGTGATGCTATATCATAAGCCAGAGGGGGAAATCGTTAGTCGCAGCGATCCACAAGGCCGGCCATCAGTATTCGATAAATTACCTCATCTCAAATCATCTAAATGGATAGCGATTGGCCGACTGGATTTTAATACCAGTGGTTTGTTGATTTTTACTACGGATGGCGCTCTGGCAAATCGATTAATGCATCCTCGTTTTGAAGTAGAACGTGAATATGCAGTGCGTGTATTGGGTAAACTAACGTCAGAACAGATGACGTTGTTGACAACAGGCATTGAGTTGAAAGATGGTCAGGCAGCATTTAGTTACGTATCAGATCAAGGTGGTGAAGGCGCTAATCGTTGGTACCGTGTGATATTGAAAGAAGGTAAAAATCGTGAGGTGCGCCGGATGTTTGAGGCAGTGGGTTTGACAGTAAGCCGTTTAATGCGGGTTCGTTTTGGCCCCATAAATCTGCCGCCACGTATTAAACGCGGAAAATGGTTGGAAATGAATGAGAAGGAAATAAAGCGTTTGCTGAATTTGATTGCCTCATGAGGCAATACTAAGAATTATTCATTCCAAACGTTAATTAGGAAGTTGGTCACGTTTTAATAAAAAAACAAATTCATCTCCTGCACTGGTTTCAAGCCAAGTAAAGGGCGTTTGAGGATACGTTTGTTTCAGGATATCTCGATTATGACCAATCTCGACGATCAACAGTCCCTCATCCGTTAAATAATGTGCAGCTTCTTGTAGTATTATTCGGGTCGCATCAAGGCCATGTTCACCGCTTGCGAGGGCGTTTTGTGGTTCATGGCGATATTCTTCAGGTAGTTTTTCCATAGATTCGGCGTTGACATAAGGTGGGTTACTGATAATGAGATCGTAGCGATTTTCAGATAGTTCAGACAATAAATCAGACTGAATAAGATTAATTCTGTCTGTTAAAGCATAATCTGTCACGTTTCTGTGTGCAACTTTCAGAGCCTCTTTCGAAATATCTGAAGCATCTATGTAAGCATTTTCAAAACTGTGGGCCAACAGTATTGCAAGGCAACCTGACCCAGTGCAGAGATCCAATGCGAAATGGATGTTATTAGGATCAGCCACCCAGGGCGTCAGCTGTGATTGCAGCAATTCAGCAATAAAAGAGCGGGGTACAATGACACGCTTATCAATGTAAAAACTATAATCCCCAAGCCAGGCTTCATGAGTCAGATAAGCAGCAGGTATTTTATTTTTGACACGGCGTTTAATCAGACTCAATACTTGTTTGCGCTCAATATCAGTGAGGCGGGCATCTAGGAATGGTTCAAGTTGGTCCAACGGTAGATGTAACGTATGGAGAATAAGATAAGCTGCTTCATCATAAGCCGACATAGAGCCATGACCAAAAAAAAGCCCTGCTTTGTTAAACTGGCTAACTGCGAAACGTAACAGATCTCGAATAGTATGTAGTTGAGTTTGGGCTTGAATGGTCATGAGTTTATGAGGGTAATTGGGGCTAAGGAATTTGATTTATAGATACTACTTGAATGCATGAGTTTATGCATCTTGAGATTCGCTATGCGGCAAGAATGTAGCATAAAATAGTGATTAAATTGAAATTTGATTAAAACAAAATGTAGATAATTAAAGTAACGATCATCGTGGATGTAATGAATATAAATTTAGAAGTCGCCGACGTTGTGTTGATGCAGGCAGCATTTGAGTTGGCACGACAAGCACAGGTGATTGGGGAAGTACCTGTAGGGTCAGTGGTGGTCAAGGATGGGCGCATCATTGGGCGCGGTTATAATCGTTCTATTGCAGATACTGACCCTACCGCACATGCTGAAGTCATGGCGCTCCGTGATGCCGCACATGATTTGGGTAATTATCGATTGTTGGACTGTACGCTTTATGTCACGCTAGAGCCTTGTATCATGTGTATGGGCGCATTGTTTCATGCACGCATAAAGCGATTAGTTTATGCCGCTGCAGATCCCAAAACGGGTGCTTGCGGTAGTGTGATTAATTTGTCTTCTGAGACGCGGCTGAATCATCATATGCAAGTATCCGGAGGTGTATTGGCGGAGGAGGCCAGTGCGTTATTGCGACAATTTTTTGCGCAGCGGCGTAAGGTAACAGTTCGGGATAATCATGAAAATTAATATTAATATTGCTTCGCAACAGCTCAGTCTGTTGGGCGATGGCGGGAATATCATTCACCAATATCTGATTTCTTCTGCCAAAAACGGAGTAGGACAAGAGAATGGTAGTTTTTGCACACCGCTGGGCCAGCATATTATTCGCGCTAAGATCGGTAAAGATCAACCCGTTAACACCGTATTTATCAGACGACGTCCGACAGGTGAAATTTATACACCTGAATTAGGTAAACGTTATCCCAAGCGGGATTGGATTTTGACACGTATTCTCTGGCTTTCTGGTTGTGAACGCGGTTTTAATCGTTTAGGTTCGGTGGATACCATGCGGCGTTACGTCTATATTCATGGTAGTCCAGATAGTGTTGAAATGGGTAGACCGGGTTCTATTGGATGTATTCGCATGCACAACCACGATTTGTTAGCGCTATTTGATACGGTGGATGTGAGAACAAGTGTGGAAATCAAGGCGTAATTTTTGCTGATTCGTAATCTCCTTGGTAACAAGGCTTAAATGAAAATATTGATGGTTTATGGAGAAAGGTATTCCCCTAAGGGATGTTATTTCCATGCGGTTAGTGATAGGGTTATAGAATAAACCATTGAAAAATTGAATCATCAGCCGTGAAAATGTTCAAATTTTAAAATACACTGCGAGGTATTTTTAAAACGAATAGTGCTGTACTTTGAACTTGTGATTCCCCGTGGTCTTGCCACGGGGATCTAATTAGTCTTTAGA
>CAXBGL010000159.1:0-5866 GCA_963975255.1 uncultured Nitrosomonas sp.
TATTCGATAAACCTGTGCCTGAGAAAAATACTGATGACTACCCGATCGATCTGGCAAGTATTTTGAAGTCCAGTAAAATATCGACGATCGCCCGCTAGGAATTTAGATTTTTTAGGATTTACCAATCTCTTTATAGATTCTGAAAATATTGGAGTGCTTAAACCTTTGGAAATTTTGGAGACATTTAAATTTGTCAGTTGCTTACGATGTCTTATCCTTTTCTCAATCTGTTGCACTTGGAACATGAATTCACCAATGCAACTGAGATACAGGGCAAGAAGTTCATGTGTACACCTTCTGCCTATACTAGGTTAACAAATGTTTGATTGCAGTTTGCTCTGCTAGCAATTCTTGGTAGCTAATTTGCATTTGTTTTTTATCTGAATCACTGATTTCCAATCCTTGAACAATCTGGTATCTACCAGCATGACAAGTGACAGGAAAACTGTAAATAACACCCTCGGGAATACCATAGCTTCCATCAGACGGGATCCCCATCGACACCCAATCATTATCCTGGGTGCCGAAAATCCAATTCTGCATATGATTGATAATTGCATTTGCAGCACTTGCTGCGCTTGATTTTCCATGGCGTGCTTGGATAACCGCCATGCCCCGTTTTTGTACAACAGGTATGAAGTAGTCTTCCACCCATGTTGGATCTTTAATAAGCGAAGTTATTTTTTCATTGCCCAACATAGCATGACTCAAATCAGGATATTGCGTGTTGGAATGATTACCCCATACAACCATTTTTTTTATACTTGAAACAGGTCGTGCGAGTTTTTGCGCGACTTGAGCTAAGGTACGATTATGATCCAATTGCAGCATCCCTGAGAAATTCTCTGGTTTGAGATTGGGTGCGTGCTTGATTGCAATATATGTATTAGTATTGGCAGGATTCCCTACTACTAGAACTTTGACAGCGCGATTGGCAACGGTGTCCAGTGCCTTGCCCTGTTCAATAAAAATGGGCGCATTGGCAGTCAGTAAATCTTTTCGCTCCATTTTTTCACCACGCGGTTGCGCGCCAACTAATAAGGCAATATCAGCATTTTTAAATGCAATCTTCGTGTTGTCCGTAACGATTA
Source organism: uncultured Nitrosomonas sp. (assembly GCA_963975255.1). Taxonomy (GTDB): domain Bacteria; phylum Pseudomonadota; class Gammaproteobacteria; order Burkholderiales; family Nitrosomonadaceae; genus Nitrosomonas. Next base: position 1,092 of record CAXBGL010000159.1, read on the forward strand.
ATTCTGTCAGTAAAGGAAATGCACAATCAAGTAATTCCATAACAATGCCGTCAAATAAAGGCAATGCCTCAGGAATGTCGAGTAATTGTAGGATGACAGGCTGGTCTTTGCCCAGCATGTCACCTGCTGCAATACGAAATAACAGACTGTAACAAATCTGACCAGTTGCACCAGTAATCGCGATACGAATGGGAGGTTTCATTTTTTCCAATCCTCGAAAGGTTGCCAATAGCCCGTTTTCATTGGCAGTATATGGGGAAAAGAGAGTGGATTATACTTGCAAACTGTATCGCAAGGAAGGGTGTGTCTCGCTCAAGTGACAAATGATCCAGAATAAAGTATTTATTTATAATAAAGGTAAACGATGAGAGACAAAAGCTTAAATATAGCGACTAAAGATAGCTTTATGGAATAGAAGTCGCATGAAAATTGCAGATTATTTTTTATTACTCAATAGATACTTTCTCAATTTAAAGGCTATGTCGCAATTAACTATTGGTTTTTGTTAACTCTCTAATTGTACTTTAATTATTGAGACTATCAAGTCAATGGTTAATAAGGGTTTTATGAATTCTTAAATCAAATTCAACATTTAATTGTGACATAGCCAATTTAAACTTAATGGTGTTTTTGATAAGTCTAAGGTTTTCTAGGGGGCGGATGGATGGAAGTGATAGAATTTCTTTCTACTTGCAAACTGACTCGATCAAAATGAACCTAAACACTTAAAAATAATTTAATGCGCATTCTCCATATTCTTGATCACTCTATACCACTGCACAGTGGTTATACTTTTCGTACACTTTCTATTTTAAAGGCTCAACGTGCCTTGGGATGGGATACTTTTCATTTGACCAGTCCCAAGCAGGGGCATGGCAGTATGGCTGAAGAACACGTCGATGATTGGCAATTTTATCGTACGCCAAACGTGCGTAGCTTCACTTCAAAATTGCCCATTCTGGGACAACTATCTGTAATCAATAGCTTGACGCAACGTTTACGTCAGGTGGTTGAAATTGTTCACCCAGATATTCTACATGCCCACTCTCCAGCACTGAATGCGATCGCTGCTTTACGTGTTGGCAAGCAATTGGGTATTCCTGTTATTTATGAGATTAGAGCATTCTGGGAAGATGCTGCTGTTGATCATGGAACCAGTCGTGAATGGGGATTGCGTTATCGTCTCACACGACAGCTTGAGAGTTATGCAGTCAAGCATGCCGATTCGGTGACGACCATTTGTGAAGGTTTGCGCAATGAGATTATTGAACGTGGGGTTCCTGCTGAGAAAGTTACTGTCATTCCGAATGCTGTGGATATCGATAAATTTTCTGTAGACGGTGTGCCCGACATGGCACTTAAAAATAAGCTGGGTTTAAAAGATAAACGCTTAATTGGGTTTATTGGTTCATTTTATGCCTACGAGGGACTCGATATATTGTTGCGTGCTTTGCCCCAGATGTTATCTAAGGTGTCAGATGTCTGTGTTTTATTGACAGGTGGAGGGCCTCAAGAAGCCAATCTGAAACAATTAGTCAAAGAATTGGGTATTGCGGATAAAGTTGTGTTTGTGGGTCGCGTTCCCCATGATCAGGTACAAAAATATTATGATTTAATTGAGGTATTGGTCTATCCGCGCCTGTCTATGCGTTTGACAGATTTGGTTACACCACTTAAGCCGCTAGAAGCAATGGCGCAAGGTCGATTAGTGGCTGCTTCGGATGTAGGCGGGCATCTGGAGTTGATTCAAGATGGTAAAACAGGTGTGTTATTCAAGTCGGATAATCCGCAATCCCTGGCTGATAAAGTCAGTGATCTTTTAAATACTCCAGATCAATGGCCGGGTTTACGTCAGGCAGGGCGCCATTTTGTTGAAACTGAACGTAACTGGTCAGTGAGTGTGGCACGATATAAAAAGGTTTACAAAACACTCGTTGTAGACAAAGTACATGCAACATGAAAGTATCCACTTTGCATATTGGACTGGTTGGACCGTTACCGCCACCTTTTGGTGGGATGGCAAATCAGACTCGACAATTAGCCAGACTATTGCGTGAAGAAGGCGCTACTGTCGAATTGATTCAAGTCAATGCGACTTATCGACCTACCTGGATTGGCGGTATAAGGGGGGTACGTGCTATTTTCCGTTTATTGCCATTTCTTGTTCATCTTTGGCAAGCGGCTGGTAACGTACAGCTCTTTCATATTATGGCAAACTCTGGTTGGGCTTGGCATTTGTATGCGGCGCCAGCAATCTGGATCGCTCGATTCAGGGGGAAGCCCGTTATTATTAATTATCGGGGTGGGGAAGCAGAAACTTTTTTCCAAAAGGCTTTTTTCTGGGTTAAACCCAGTTTATGCCACACCCAGGCTATTATTGTACCTTCGGGTTTTCTCGAGGCTGTTTTTGGTAAAAGAGGTTTTTTTACGCATATCGTGCCCAATATTATTGATCTCAGCAGATTTTTTACAGAATCAAATGAGCGCGATGCAGATAGAGAAAAAGAAAAGTTTCCCCACATTATTGTGACCCGTAATCTCGAACCTATTTACGACAATGCCACGGCTTTACGTGCGTTTTGTCTGGTCAAGAACGCATACCAAAACGCGCACTTAACCATTGCAGGATCCGGTCCAGAACGACAGATGCTGGAAGATCTTGTCACCGAGCTGGCATTAAACGATGCGGTTACATTTACGGGGCGTATAGATAACGATTGTATGGCTAGGCTTTATCGCAGTGCTGATATGATGGTCAATGCCAGCCTGGTGGATAATATGCCCATTTCTATCCTGGAAGCATTGGCCAGTAGGGTGCCTGTGGTGAGTACTGAGGCTGGGGGTATTCCTTATTTGGTAACACATGGCAAAACTGCTTTGCTGGTTCCCTTGCAAGATTCCATTGCCATGTCCCACGCTATACTGCGGCTACTCAAAGATCATGATCTGACTCAAAGCCTCATGAAAAAGGGATTTGAGTCTATTCAAAACTATACTTGGCCGAATGTAAAAGTGCGTTTAATGCAGGTATATGCAAATGTTTTGAATCAAGCGAAATCCTGATGGTGTGATTATGAAAATGAATGTGACCCCTAACAAAAGCCTGTATACCTCACTGGTATCGGGTTTATTTTTTCCTTTGCATGAGCACCTTAAGAAACATAATAGTGTTGCGATACGTAAGCAGATGGAAATCTCTCAATGGTGGGATAAAAATCGCTTGCGGGAATATCAGTTTACTAGGTTGCGCCATCTTCTGACCCATGTGCAGGCACACGTACCTTACTATCGACAATTATTTGATGGAATCGGTTTTGACGCGGTAGCAATTCGATCACTGGGTGAGCTGGAGTGCCTGCCTTTGTTGAATAAAGCCATTATTCGTGCCAACACAGAAGCGCTAAAATCTAATCAGGCACAACAACTTACGCGGTTCAATACAGGGGGTTCCAGTGGCGAACCCCTCGTTTTTTTTATTGGCAAGCAGCGTGTCAGTCATGACATCGCAGCTAAATGGCGTGCCACCCGCTGGTGGAAGGTGGATATTGGTGATCCCGAAATGGTGGTGTGGGGGTCTCCCATTGAATTGGCTGCGCAAGATCGCTTGCGCAGCATTCGTGATGGCATGTTGAGAACCAAGTTATTACCTGCTTTTGAAATGTCAGAGCAAAAACTGGATCAGTTTCTAGATGAAATTCGCCGCATGCGACCCAAAATGTTGTTTGGTTATCCTTCAGCGTTATCGCATATCGCCCGCCATGCTGAAACAAAAGGTCGGTGTATGGATGATTTAGGCATCCAAGTTGCATTTGTGACTTCTGAACGGCTTTATGACGAACAGCGGCAACAGATTAGCAATGTATTCAATTGTCCTGTAGCCAATGGATATGGTGGTCGCGATGCAGGCTTTATTGCGCATGAATGCCCGCAAGGGGGTATGCATCTAACTTCTGAGGACATCATTGTTGAGATTGTGGATGCACAAGGCAACGCATTGCCGCTTGGGCAAGCTGGGGAGATCGTGGTGACCCATCTGGCTACCAGTGATTTCCCTTTTATTCGTTACCAAACGGGTGATGTGGGTGTGCTCGACAGTGAATCCTGCGCGTGTGGCCGCGGGCTGCCTTTACTTAAAGAAATTCAGGGACGCAGCACTGATTTTGTGGTGGCGCAAGATGGCACGGTGCTCCATGGCTTGGCGTTGATCTATATCTTGCGTGATTTGCCGCAAGTCGATGCGTTTAAGATTGTGCAGGAAAGCGTAGACTTGACCACAGTTTGGGTGGTGACAGAAACGGGACTTGACCCCACATTAGTTGGGGAGATTGAGCAGGGTTTTAAAGCAAGGTTGGGTCAGACTGTAAAGGTAGTAGTTGAGCAGGTTGCACAGATCCCAGCAGAAAAATCAGGTAAATTTCGTTATGTGGTGAGTAAAGTTGCTCATAGATAGTTACATTATGTTGGCCTTAATAGGGGTATCCTGTCGGCGTTGGCTGAAATAAATAATGTAATTTTTCACGTTTCGTAGCATGTTTTCGGTTTCCTGCTTCCGGCTTTATTTTCTGGTGTTTTCACCATATCTGGAAAATTCTCAGAAATCCTAACGATACTTTTCACGTAACTACTAAGTGCAATGTACAGAAGCATTTTTAGTCACTGATAAAATTATGCAATTTGCTTTCAAATAGGAATAATGGGCCTGTCGCGTAATTCAATTGTGAGTGGGCCTGTCGCGTAATTCAATTGTGAGTGTATTTTCGTACAAAGGAGACTAT
>CAXBGL010000160.1:0-5714 GCA_963975255.1 uncultured Nitrosomonas sp.
ATCAAATTGATGTGCTGCGCACCTTGATATCGCCCTATTTCGAGACAGACCCAAAATCTATGGCGGCTTTATCTTTAGGGTCAGCCGTTTCTGCTGTGTAGGTTTTAATTAGACTGTCAATTTGCTCGAGGGCAACCCCTATGTGCAGACAAAATGCATGATGCGCCGCTTCACAGTAATGACACCCTTTTAAAGAAGATATCGCAACAAAGATCATTTCTTTAAGTTGCCGCCCTACGCGACCACTGGTCAATATATGGTTCATGACAGGCCAGATGCCTTTTAACGACTCAGGTGACGTGGCCCATACTTGGAAAAAATTTGGCGTAAAAGGTGCATTAAGCGCCTGTTTAATTTTAACAAAAGTTTCATCAACTTCAGGTGTCACCGTACAGTCATCTACAATCTGACTAATTGTTTTCATTTAGATCTTCCATTTAATTTTTATTAAAAACTAGCGTTTAGAATTTGACATAGTATTAGAAAAAGATAAATACCCTCGCGCTGGAAGTTGCAAGTCATTCCAAACTGCCCCTTGTCTTGAATCTTCTGCGTATCTTTGCATCCATCAATTCTAACTTGATGGCGTACCAGTCAAATAGACTATAAATACCCATATTAATCAGTCATTCACATACATAATTTTCTGTTACGCTTGTCTTCATAATCACTGGGAATTTATCTGAATTTTTTTGATGAAATCCATCCGTGCAACGAATGAACGCATGCTTTAAAATAAACCAAGACTAATTTTGTATGGAGGTGGTTTGGGTAAATTAATATTTATTGCCTTTGTTGTGATACTGGCTTATTGGGTTATTAAGCGCGCTAGACATGCGAAAACAAAAGTTGACAAGTTTCCTGACAGTATCGAAGATATGGTGCGATGCGCCCATTGCGGGACGCATCTTCCAAAAAGTGAAGGGATTACCAGCCAAGGAAAATTCTTTTGCAGTGACGACCACTACCGCCAGCATAAAAATTTATAATTAACACCATACTTTCTTAGTGTCTACCTTTTCATTGCAATCTAATCATGCAAAATCTTGGCTACCCATTTCTGGCCTTTCAGAAACCGCCAATTCTGAACAGTTTTGGCGATCACTACTTTATTTCAATATATATCGTGTCGTTGTGTCGAGTGGACTCTTGTTCATTACTTGGATGTTCTATCACACAAACTTTGGTTCACACGATTACCGTTTATTTTTTTATGCCGCAGTTGGTCACGTTTTCATAAGTATTCTATCAATGTTGTTTATCAAACTGCGGCGTCCCAGCTTTGATTGGCAACTTGCGTTCCAAGTTGGCAGCGATATTATATTTATTTGTGTCATGATGTATGCAAGTGGTGGCATTCAAAGTGGCCTAGGTATTTTATTATTAGTATCACTCGCCAGCTCAGGACTAATCAGCCGTGGTAGATTAGCTTTGTTTTTTGCTTCGATTGCTTCTATTGGTATCCTGTTACAAGAGACTTATTCATTTCTTTATATCAGTGATTATCATGCTCAGTATATGCAGGCGGGATTACTCAGCATGGGTTACTTTGCCGTTGCCTGGTTGGCACATCAATTCGCTATCCACGCAATTGCTAGTGAACAGCTGGCAATTGAACGCGGCGCAGATCTTACAAATATGGCTCAGATCAATCAACTGGTGATCCAAGATTTGCAGGAAGGAATACTGGTCATAGATAAAAATGGCACGATTCGACAACGAAATACTTGTGCAGAATATCTGATTGGTTTGAAATCAGCGTCAACCAGATCTGAGCAACCTGTACTTGCTGATCATGCACCTATACTGGCAACAAGACTGGCTGCTTGGTGTGCAGATACCAACACAAATTTTGATCTTATACGCATGCCAATTAACAACATACTCGTCCGAACACGATTTGTACAAGTAGAGAAAAATAGTCGTGCTGGCGTCGTAATTTTTTTAGAGGATATGAGCCGTATTCAAGTCCAAGTACAGCAATTAAAACTCGCCGCCCTGGGAAGATTAACCGCTAATATCGCACATGAAATTCGCAACCCACTTTCAGCCATCAACCATGCAGCGGAGCTTCTGGAAGAAGCGCCGCACTCAGATCCGACTCACTCACGCTTGTTACACATTATTTGTGATAATACTCAACGTCTTAACAAAATTGTGCAAGATGTTTTGCAGCTTAATCGACGAGATATTGCTAGATCTGAATTATTTAGCGCAGCAGATTTTATGCATATATTTATTACTGATTTTTGCCATACTGAAAAAATTGAGAGTGATATATTTGTATTGGATACCATTCAATCCAACGAAATTAGCTTTGATCGCGGACATTTAAATCAGATTTTATGGAATTTATGCCGTAATGCTTGGCGACATTGTCACAAACAGAAAGGTAGCATCCAGATTAAGTTTTCTCAGGGGGGGAACAGAAACAGTATTAACCTGGATATAATAGATGACGGTCCTGGCGTTTCTCCCATGAAACTCAAACAATTGTTTGAACCTTTCTTTACGACAGAAGCAAGTGGCACTGGCCTGGGTCTTTATATTGCTCGAGAAATGTGTGAAGCGAATCATGCATCACTTGAGTACATAGAGAATACTGCTGGTGGACATTTCAGAATTATTTGCAAGAGAAGCGCCAATCATGCTTAAAAAAAACGAAGACTCTACTCATCCTAGCGACAACAATACTTGCCCAAGCGTCCTGATTGTAGATGACGAGCCCGATATTATTGAATTACTTGAGTTGACCCTTGCACGCATGGGAATGGAAGTCGAAAGCGCCAAGAATATCAATGATGCCAAAACACTGCTGGATACACATCATTTCCAATTGTGCCTCACTGACATGCGTCTCCCAGATGGCGACGGACTGGATCTGGTCCATCATATTGTCAGTCACAACGCGGATTTACCTGTAGCCGTAATCACCGCCTATGGAACTGCAGAAAATGCTGTTGCTGCGCTCAAAGCAGGTGCTTTTGATTACTTAGCCAAACCTGTATCACTGAAACAATTACGTGCTTTAGTTAAATCTGCATTAAGCTTACCGCCAATGCAAGCTGAAACAATATCCGATGTTAAACCTAATCAGCGTGTCTTACTGGGTGAATCACCACCCATGCGAGAATTACGTGCAATGATAGAGAAACTGTCACGCAGCCAAGCATCTATTTATATTAGTGGCGAATCGGGTAGCGGAAAAGAGTTAGCGGCCAGATTAATTCATGAAAGAAGTGCACGCCATGAACAAGCATTTATTCCAGTTAACTGCGGCGCAATCCCTGAGAACTTGATGGAAAGTGAATTCTTTGGCTACAAGAAAGGTTCATTTACAGGTGCGGATACGAATCGTGATGGTTTTTTCCAGGCTGCAAATGGTGGCACTTTATTTCTCGATGAGGTAGCTGATTTACCCTTGGCTATGCAAGTCAAACTGTTAAGAGTCATACAAGAAAAACAGGTCAGAAAGATTGGTGATACGCAGGAGAATTCGATTGATGTACGCATTATCAGCGCCACGCATCAAAAACTAAGTGAATGCGTTGAGAATGAAAAATTCCGCCAGGATCTTTATTATCGCCTAAATGTTATTGAGCTAAGAATGCCCGCGCTACGTGAAATGCGTACAGATATTCCTCTCATTACTGAAACAATTTTAACCAGACTTTGTCAGACAAACCAAAGAACACGTTGTAACCTCAATAAAGAAGCACTCACCGCATTAGTGAGTTACGATTTTCCTGGCAATGTCCGTGAACTTGAAAATATTCTGGAACGCACACTGGCTCTGTGTCCAGATGAAAAAATTAACAGGGATGAATTACAATTAACACCCGTGCAAGTATCTCAGGAAGCGACCAGCTCCGTACAAACCCCACCGGATCATGGATTACCACTCCAGGATTATCTGGATAGATTGGAAAAAGAATCGATAGCCAAGGCACTGGAAAAAAGCAGATATAACCGTACCGCCGCAGCAAAACTACTCGGCATTACTGTCAGATCTATGCGCTACCGCATGGAAAGATTGGGATTAAATGAAAAGAAATCTGATACTTAACAGCAGAAAAAGAACCCAAGTATTTCATTTATAAAACCAGAATAAAATACTCGGACAAATAATCTATTTCTTAACGCAATTTGTGATTCACCCACAACGCTGCAGTAAAAAGCAGCATTGCACCCGCCTGATGTGATGCGGCCAATGGAAGTGGAACAGCCAATAATAAAGTTGCAATTCCCAGACTAATTTGTATCATCAACATAATCAGCAACAGATTACAGGCCCATTGAATCGACCCAGAAGATTGATGTTTTCTTGCCTTGAACCAGAAGACAGGAACCAAAATCGCCAACAACCAAGCAATTATTCGGTGATCGAATTGTACGGTTGCCATATTGTCAAAAAAGTTGCGATACCACGGTTCCAACATCAGTATCTCTGGCGGTATAAAATGCCCGTTCATCAATGGGAAAGTATTGTAGGCCAGTCCCGCTCTAATACCCGCAACAAATCCTCCTGACAACACCATTATAAAAATCAATGCAGTCAGTACCACTGCAAAATTGCGCAAGCTCTGCAATGGATTATGATCTGTCCGATTACGCGTTGCGGGAGACAGTAATCCTGTAGCCACCCAAAACAACGCAGCATAAATAATGAAAGCGAGACCTAAGTGCACCGTTAATCGATATTGACTGACATGCGGATCGTTCACCAATCCACTCATTACCATATACCAACCCATTAGTCCTTGTACGCCACCTAAAACAAAAATTCCCGTTAATTTTATTCCCAATGGACGATCTATTTTTTTTCTAACCAAAAAATAAACAAAAGGGATAAAAAATACCAATCCAATGAGACGTCCCAACAAACGATGAAAATATTCCCACCAGAAAATACTTTTGAATTCGTCCACACTCATGCCTTTATTTACTTTCTCATACTGAGGTGTTTCTTGATATTTCATGAGTAATTCATCCCAATCGCCCTGACTAAGCGGGGGAACAGTGCCCACAATGGGCTTCCACTCAACCATCGAAAGACCCGAATTGGTAAGCCGTGTTACACCACCGACAACAACCATGGCAAAAACCATGGCGCAACAAATTAGTAGCCAAATAGCAATAGGTTTCTGCATAATACTCTGAAAATAATATTATTTATTAGAAGGATTAAAATTGAATTCAACGTGTTATTTATCACGCATTAAGCGCTGTTTATCACGCTCCCACTCTTTTTGTTTTTCAGAATCACGTTTATCATGCTGTTTTTTACCTTTGGCCAAGCCAATTTCCAGCTTGATTCTGCCAGCTTTATAATGCATATCTAAGGGAACTAAAGTATGACCAGCACGTTCAACTTTACCAATAAGTCTTTTTATTTGTTCGGCATGCAACAGTAGCTTGCGTGTCCGTATTGAATCAGGATTGATATGCGTCGAAGCTGTCTGTAGGGGACTAATATGACTTCCAATGAGGTATAATTCTCCCTTGCGAATGATAACATAGGCCTCTTTTAATTGAACACGTCCGGCACGGATGGCTTTGACTTCCCAACCTTCAAGTACCATGCCTGACTCGAATTTTTCCTCGATAAAGTAATCGTGGTAAGCTTTTTTATTTTGGACAATACTCATTTGGGGAAGTAATTAAAGGCTATGTCGCAATTAACTATTGGTTTTTGTTAACTCTCTAATTGTACT
>CAXBGL010000161.1:0-5571 GCA_963975255.1 uncultured Nitrosomonas sp.
ACCACCAGGCACAACATCGGGACAACCATCTGTGTCCAGATACCCATTATAGGTTTCTGGTTCAAGAGGGCACAAATCTAGATTATCTGGTATCCCATCCCCATCAGTATCATCAACACCCACAGAATCGGGACAACCATCATTGTCCAGATACCCATTATAGGTTTCTGGTTCAAGAGGGCAAGCATCTAGATTATCTGCTATCCCATCATTATCACTATCACCACCATCACCCACAGAATCGGGACAACCATCTGTGTCCAGATACCCATTATAGGTTTCTGGTTCAAGAGGGCACAAATCTAGATTATTTGGTATCCCATCCCCATCAGCATCACCCACATCGGTCACACAGTCTGGGTCAATGGCACATAGCGTGGCCGTGTCTATCCCGGGGACTTCATCTTCACCGCTCAACATATAGTATTCATTTATGTACACGATGACGGCTGTCTTCGCCTTTGTTATTGCTATAGGCGACGCTCCGACGAGTGCGAGATGTTCGAGCCTATTCAGCGCACTGTGCGCGAGAATACATGCTGAATATAGACCGCTCGACGGGTCGGTATTTATGTCGCACTGACCGTTCGAGGGATCGTTCGGTGCCGTTACGGCGCTCCCGGCAAAGCTCAAGAGGATCAATGGCATGAAGATTATTGAGGTAAGGGATATAGTATTTTTCATTAATGTATAGCTCTAGTCATTTTTATTAAATGGGAAACGAAACGAAGAAACAAACTCGCCATCATTCACGGCGAGAAAAAAAGATAAACACATAACTTACGTTACATCGATAGTATACCCATGTTTCAAATCATGGACGGGTTCTGTCGCATAAAGAATCGATACAAGTAATCTCAAAAACCGCGCATTCGGCGCCGCACATGGCGCTTATCTGACTGCCCTATGCACGCATATGGCGGATGACCCTAAGAATCGCACAAGCTGAGGCCTGTGAAGCAGCCGCAACCGGGGGGGTGCCTTAACTTAGTGCCATTCGGGTCAATCTCGATTGAAATAAGAAAAACTTATAACCCTGATTTCAAGATTTACATATGACGGCTTTCCGTAAAAAAGCTGTCGTTTGGTAATATAGAGCGAGTGGCTCTTCAGGGTCGATACCGGCTGTACGATTTAATCGTGCTTTAAGCCCAGAAGTATCAGAGCGCGTGTGAGACCATACATCTGATGTGTATATTGTCTCTAAGCAGCAAGCCCGGGGTGTTTAAGAGCCACTCCGGGTTATTCTTTATCTTTCTTCAATGTGTCGGCGCATTTCTTCCAGTCTTGCGCCACTATCTTTCATGCGTTCTAGTGCGGTAATTAACTCCATTCTTTCTCTTACAGCATAAGCAATACCGGCGGCATGTGATTTTCGATTAACTAAGCTTTTTATGTCGCGTGGTAATTTTGTTTTCATAGCTTGTATCTCGCGCGTGCTAGCATATACGCGCACACAACGTTTTGTGGGTTGCCATTAAAGGAAGGGCTAAGCGCGGTACTATGACTTAAAAGTTGTAGAGAATTTGCCCGCCCCTGCCTATGCAATAATTCTGTTATTGTTGGTTAATTCCAAAAGTGATTTCCATAAACTTATAATCAACCACTCCCACCCATCCCCTCAATAAATGTATCAATAAACGCTTTAATCTTATCTGCTACCCGTGCAATTACTGGTTTACGCTCAAGTATCTTAGGTTTGTATTCTAAAGAAATGACGATTTCCTGGTCACGTGGCAAGCGATTAGCGAAGGTATAGTTATTCAGCAGTCTTTCCAGTGCCTTGGGTGTAATCCTTTCTTCTGCGCATAATTTACTAAACGCTTCATTCTTATTGGCATCCCAGTAATCTTCAAAGGCTTGTATTACATTTTCATTGGGTTTGAGTTTAGGTAGGTTTTCTTCGATGAATGCTTCAATTAATGCGCGTTTGCTGCGTAGCTGTACTTCACCGGCAACCAGGTCAATAATCTCTTTCTGTCGCTTCTTGGCTTCTTCCGGGTCGAGTTTGTTCAGGCTTATAAGTAGGTTGAGAATATACGCTACATTGATTTCATCCCGGTGAATCAGGTTCAGTTCAAAGTCGACATCTTCTAAGATTGATGTTTTCTCGCTACTGCTGTCTTTCTTGATCTTGTCATGTACATCAAGATATTTGCTCTTATAGTCTTCAAATTTCTGCGCTTCCAGTGCTAAGTCTGCATTATCAAAATCAGCAAATGTGGTGAGGATGTTTTTAAGTCGTAGCAGTTCTCTAAACCTGGTTACAAATTCCAGTTGTGCTTCCTCATCAGGCAGAGCGTCCACACTAGCCACTGTAGGAGTACTGGCTAACAATGCCTCAGTGGCTTGGTTAAATTGCGCCACATAGTCCTCATACGGTGCCAGCAGAACGGTTTCTTTGGCATCCTTGTTTGAGAATAATGTTATGGCTTCATCTGTAGCCGCTTTCAGGTTTCTAAAACAAACAATATTGCCCTGTGATTTCTTTTCGTTCAGGATGCGGTTAGTACGTGAGAAAGCCTGCACCAGGCCATGAAACTTTAAGTTCTTGTCCACATACAAGGTATTCAGTCGCGGGCTGTCAAAGCCGGTTAGAAACATATTCACCACCAGCATAATATCAATTTCACCCTTGCGTACTCTTTTAGCAATATCCTTGTAATAGTTATAGAAAGATTGGTTATCGTTGGTGCTGTATTTAGTGCCAAACATTACATTGTAATCGTCTATAAATTCGTCCAGCTTGTCACGGCTATTCTGGTCCACGCGTGCGTCACTGGGTACATCGGGTGATTCTTCCGGGATCAAGCCATTGGCCAACGGACTTGCTTCATTGGCGGCGTAACTGAATATGGTTGCAATTTTAAGTGGATGTACTGTCTGTTGTTCCGTTGCCTGCTTTTGTTTAAACAGGGTGTAATACTTGATAAGGCTATCGATACTACTCACGCAAAACATCGCAGTGAAGCTGGGTGCTTTAGTTTTTTGTACGTGGTGAGCCAAAATGTAATCAGTGATCTTTTCTAGCCGCTGCGGGCTGTCTAGTAGCTCCTGGGTGTCGATACTCTCAACTTCAATGTCCAGCTTGTTGGCACTATCCTTATATTGATACTCACCCACATATTCCACGGCAAAGCGCAGTACGTTTTCATCTTTGATTGCATCCACAATCACATATTTATGTAAGCACTCGCCAAACAGGTCTTTAGTGGTTTTGTTCTGGCTGAAGCCGGTTTGGGCGTTATCGGCAAAAATGGGTGTACCCGTAAAGCCAAACATTTGTGCATTGTTAAAGAATCGCTTGATATTCTGGTGCGTTTCACCAAACTGGCTACGATGGCATTCATCAAAGATGAATACAAACTTATGATCTTGCAGGTGGGCGATCTTGTCGAGATAGTGCGTTTTGATTAGTGCGTTATTGAGTTTCTGGATGGTAGTGACAATCAACTGGGTGCTATCATCGGTCAATTGCTTTACCAGATTACGTGTGTCGGTGGTGGCATCCACACTGCCTTTAGCAAAAGCATTAAATTCACGGGTGGTTTGATAATCCAGATCTTTTCTGTCGACAACAAACAGTACCTTATGCACTTTGGGAAGGCGCATGATGATCTGGCTGGCCTTGAATGAAGTCAGTGTCTTGCCTGATCCGGTAGTGTGCCAGATATACGCATTGTCATTGCTGTTCTTGACTCGATCCACCAGTGCTTCAGTAGCGTAAAACTGGTAAGGGCGTAACACTTTAAGCACGCCTTCCTCAGTGATTACAGTGTAATGCGTAATCATTTTGGCAATATGACAACACTTTAAAAACTCAGCGCTAAACGCATGTAAATCGGATAAGCGATTATTGGCTTTGTCCGTCCAGAAAAAGGTCTGCTCAAACGACTGATATTTATTATTTGCAAAATACTTGGTATTAACGCCATTGCTGATAATGAATAGCTGCACATACTGAAACAGTCCTGCACCTGCGTCATAGGATTCATGCTGATAACGGTTGATCTGATGAAACGCTACTTTAAGCTCTGCACCACGTCTTTTGAGTTCGATCTGCACCAGTGGCAAACCATTAATCAGTATCGTCACGTCATAGCGATTCTTGCGTTTGCCATCCATGCTGATCTGATTGGTTACCTGGAATTCATTCATGCACCAGTCATCACAGTTTAAGAAACTGAGATAAAGGGTTTCAGCGGATTGTCCATTGGCGGCTTCACGTTTAAGAGCAAATCTGTCACGCAGTACTCTGGCGCGCTCCACGATGGTGCCAGTGTTGAGGTGATTCAGTACTCGATCAAACTCGGGCTGGGTCAGGGTGATATTGTCGTTGTGGATTTCTAGCTGGTGCTTGAGATTGGCCAGCATGGCGACTTCATCATCTATACGCACACGGGCATATTCCATGCGTTCCAGTTGTTCGATTAAACCTTGTTCCAGCGCGCATTCGGATTGGGTGGTCATATGTGTGTGGTTACACAAACATCTGTTGTAACAAGCCTTTCTTGTATTGTTTAACGGCGTTGAGCTGGATTTGGGTATGGGTGAGCTTGTCGTCTATGGCGGTTAGGAAGTTAGCGATTTTGGTTTGTTCTGGAAGTGATGGAATATTAGCTTTTATAATGGATAAATCTGATGAATTATATGATGGCAATGCTCCAACTTGTGCGAATCTAGACAGGATTAAAGTATCAAAATATTGTTTTATAAATTGGATATCAACATTTGGAATAAATGCCATCATATTATTATCAATAAGGAAATTGCCAGCTATTCTTTTTCGCTCCAAAAATATTGCCGCACCAACCTTTGCAAAAATAATTGCAGTATTTTTTATAACTTTAGATTTCATAATCTTTATTTGATCATCAGTTACATAATGATTTGCAATTTTCATGGTTATATCGTTAGCCTCAATATTCATGTCTGAAACTTTGTAAAAGGGTATCCCGACCTTGCCGCCTTGCATATTTTCAGGAAAACCAGCTCCTGATTTAAATATTCCAATATCTCCCAGTTTCTTCTCCTCCCACTCCGAAAACTTCCGTCCATCATCATCCTTAAACCGTAACCTCTGGCTAAAAATCTGCTGCATGACGCCTTTTTTGTATTGCTTTAATAAGTCGTTTTTTTGCGTGAGCTGGGAGATTTTTTCATCTATCGCGGTGAGGAAACTGGCGATTTTGGTTTGTTCTGGAAAAGTTGGAACAAATATATTTAGACTCTTTAATTGGCTCCCAGTAATTAATGGTTGCCCTGAACCAAACACAAGTTTATTTAAATTTAAGAACGTAAGTAGATTGAAAAAAAATGAATAATTATTGGGCTTATTTAAATGAAGAATAAGCGTGTTATCTGATACGCAATAATTGCCATCAACTTCGTATAAAAAGCCAGCATTGGCACCGACACGCGCTATTAATATATTTTTTCCTTGATAATCCAATTGATTACAGAACCCAATCTTACCCGTTGAACCATAAAGAACAAAATTACCATTTTCGTTTCTGTCTTTAGATTTCCCGGATTGTATAAATTCAGAAAAATTTCCTAGCAAACCACTTT
>CAXBGL010000162.1:0-5460 GCA_963975255.1 uncultured Nitrosomonas sp.
TAACCATGGACTTGATAGTCTCAATAATTAAAGTACAATTAGAGAGTTAACAAAACCAATAGTTAATTGCGACATAGCCTTAAGTAACGTAACAACACGTGCCGTCTGCCATCAAAAGGGATAAACTGTACCTTTCCTTATTTTGTAAAAATAACAAATATTTTATGGGTTGCGCACGGAAAGCCGACGAATGGTTAACATGTTAAGGCTAGGGAAATTTACATGAACAAACGGGAAGTTGTCGTTTTGAGCGGCGTACGCACTGCTATTGGAGACTATGGTGGTGCGCTTAAGGAAGTTGCACCGACAGAATTGGCGGCAAAAGTTGTGCATGAGGCAGTTATTCGCGCCAAAATTAATACAGATGAAATTAGGCATTTAATTTTTGGCAACGTGATACATGGTGAAGCTAAGGATATGTATTTAGCACGCGTAGCCTGTATTAACGGCGGTCTTCCTCAGCATACTGCGGCACTCACTGTGAACCGTCTTTGTGGCAGTGGCTTACAGGCGATTATATCTGCGGCACAGAATATTTTATTGAATGATACTGAGGTAGCGGTTGCTGGTGGCGCGGAATCCATGAGCCGTAGCGGATACCTGCTGCCTGCATTACGCTGGGGACAGCGCATGCATAATGGTGGAGCCGTGGATATGATGATGGGTGCATTGACCGACCCGTTTGATCAGACACATATGGGTATTACTGCGGAAAACATTGCAACAAAATGGAAAATCAGTCGAGAAGAGCAAGATTTATTTGCAGTAGAAAGTCACCGCCGTGCCGTCAATGCGATCAAGCATGGTTATTTTAAGGAACAAATATTACCCATTGAAAAATTAACCCGTGAAGGTGCGATTACTTTTGAAAGTGATGAGCATCCACGAGAACAGTTGAGTATAGAGGCTTTAGCCAAGCTCCCGGCTGTATTTCAAGAAACAGGGAGTGTTACAGCAGGCAATGCTTCGGGTATTAATGATAGTGCCGCAGCAATGGTTCTGATGGAAGGTCATGCGGCAGAGAGACAGGGGCTGAAACCGATGGCACGACTGGTTTCCTATGGTCACGCAGGTGTTGATCCGAAATTTATGGGTATGGGCCCAATCCCAGCCGTACAAAATGCTTTACAACGTGCGGGCCTTAAGGTGGCTGATATGGATGTGGTGGAATCCAATGAGGCCTTTGCTGTACAAGCCTGTGCTGTGGCAAAAGTGTTACATTTTGATCCAGAAAAAACCAATCCGAACGGTGGTGCCGTTGCATTGGGGCATCCAATTGGTGCGACTGGATGCATTCTTTCGATTAAGGCTATTTATGAACTACATCGCAGTGGTGGACGTTATGCACTGGTAACCATGTGTATTGGCGGTGGTCAAGGTATTGCAGCCGTGTTTGAACGGCTCTAACAAAAATATTATAGCTATGTCATTTCTTACTCAATCCCCTACCTGGAAGGCATTACAAGCTCACCAATTGGTGATATCACAGCTGCATTTACGCGATTTATTTCAACAAGATCCACAGCGATTCAATAAGTTCTCTTTATTGTTCAATGATATTTTGCTGGATTATGCCAAACAGCCCATCAACAGTGAAACTTTGTATCTACTGCTGGCACTTGCGCGGCAACAGAAGCTGGAAGATTGGATTGCCCGTATGTTCTCTGGTGAAAAGATAAACGGCACTGAACAACGTGCTGCTTTGCATAGTGCTTTGCGAGGTGAGCAGCCTGTCATGGTAGATGGCAAGAATATTATGCCCGAGATCAAACGGGTGTTACAACACATGGAGTTCTTCTCGAAATCCTTACACAGTGGTGAACAGAGGGGTTTCTCAGGAAAATCATTCACGGATGTCGTGAATATTGGTATTGGTGGCTCTGATCTAGGGCCAGTCATGGTGACTGAAGCACTTAAACCCTACACGTCACACCATATCACACCACATTTTGTTTCAAATATAGATGGCACGCAGCTTTGCGAAATATTACTTAAACTTGATCCAGCTACTACACTTTTTGTGATTGCTTCAAAAACATTTACCACTCAGGAAACCATCATGAATGCCCACTCTGCGCGGGAATGGTTTCTCACTCAGGGTGGTGGCGAAAAAGATATCGCCAAACATTTTGTTGCGGTCTCCACCAATCGATCTGCGGTAGAAGAATTTGGTATCAATCCCGAAAATATGTTTGAGTTCTGGGATTGGGTGGGGGGACGATATTCATTGTGGTCAGCAATTGGTTTGCCCATTGCTTTGACGATAGGCATGGATAATTTTTACCAGCTACTCGCAGGTGCTAAAGAAATGGATCAGCATTTTGCCACGACATCACTGGAAAAAAACTTACCTGTAATACTCGGTCTGGTGGGTATCTGGCAAATCAATTTTTGCGGTTTTACATCACATGCGGTGCTGCCCTATGACCAGTACTTGCATCGTTTCCCAGCTTATCTACAACAATTAGAAATGGAAAGTAATGGTAAACGCATTACCCGTGACGGTGAAACCGTTGATTACACTACCGGTACAGTCGTTTGGGGTGAACCAGGCACCAATGGTCAGCATGCTTTCTATCAATTATTACACCAGGGAACACAAAATATTTCAACAGATTTTCTGGCACCTTGTCAAAGTCAACATCCTCTTGGGAATCATCATCACTTATTATTGGCCAATTTCTTTGCACAAACTGAAGCATTAATGCGCGGCAAAAATAAAGAAGAAGTTCGTGCAGAACTTGGATCTCAAGGAATGAATAGCGAATTACTAGAAAAGTTACTGCCGCATAAAATTTTTCCGGGTAATCACCCTTCCACATCCATTTTGTTTAAAAAACTCGACCCTAAAACACTGGGTTCACTTATCGCACTCTATGAGCATAAAGTTTTTGTGCAAAGCGTTATTTGGAACATCAATCCTTTTGATCAGTGGGGGGTAGAACTGGGCAAACAACTATCTGAAGAAATCCTGATCGACTTGGAACAGGGTGAAACGGTCACAAACCATGATACTTCTACCAATGGATTGATAAATTTTTTCAAGACAAACCAGTAAAAATGGCCGCCACATTGTCACAGCATGCGTTACGCGTTCTGTTTATCACACCTGAAATTTTTCCTCTGTGCAAAACGGGTGGCTTGGCAGATGTCAGTGCAGCATTGCCCGCAGCATTACGCGCATTAGATGTAGATATACGAGTACTCATACCGGGGTACCCACAGGTTCTGTCTGGATTACATAACATACGTAAGATTTCCGATTTTAGTGACTTGCAACAATTTCCTTCCGCCTCATTGCTATCCGCGGAGTTACCTGACAGCACAGCTTTAAGCGTCCCGATATTTGTTATTGATTGCCCTGTTTTATACCAACGCGAAGGCGGGCCATACATGAACACGGCGGGACACGCATGGCCAGATAATGCATTACGTTTTGGATTACTTTCAAAAATTGGTGCGATTTTAGCCAGTGATGCAAGCCCACTTGCCTGGCATCCGCATATCGCTCAATGCAATGATTGGCAAAGTGGTCTCACACCAGCATATTTACATTTTCATCCGGGACAAAAAGCAGCAACATTGATGAGCATACACAATCTTGCGTTCCAGGGCATATTTCCTTCTGGAAGCATTGCCCAACTGGGTTTGCCTGCAAGCAGCTTTACCATTAACGGTGTCGAATACTATGACAGTATGTCGTTTCTCAAGGCAGGGCTTTATTATGCAAAGCAGATCTCTACAGTCAGCCCGACTTATGCGAAGGAAATTCAAACAGAAACGCTGGGTTTTGGTATGCAAGGATTACTCGTAACGCGGCGTAAAAATATTACCGGTATTATTAACGGCATAGATACCCACGAATGGAACCCTGCTGTGGATTCCCATATTGCACGCAATTACACCCATAGAAGCTTGTCTGCCAAGGCAACCAATAAACGTGCTTTGCAGCAAGAAATGGGGTTAATTATCGATCCGGTTATCCCATTATTTGGTGCAGTCAGTCGTATTAGTCACCAGAAAGGCTATGATTTGCTACTACAAGTAATACCAACACTGGCTAAAATGTCTGCACAACTGGTTATATTGGGTAATGGTGACGCAAAACTGGAAAACCAATTGACCGCATTAGCCAAAATTTATCCTGGGAAAATAACCGTACGCATTGGCTTTAATGAAGCACTTTCCCACTTGCTTGAAGCGGGAGCAGATTGCTTCATGATGCCGTCACGTTTTGAGCCATGTGGATTAAATCAGATGTACAGTCAACGTTATGGCACACCGCCATTGGTACATGCTACGGGTGGTCTAATGGATACCGTGGTAGATTGTACGCCGGCAACACTTGCGGATGGAAGTGCGAGTGGATTCCTGTTCCATGGCATGACCGCCGACAATTTCATAAGATCCATAGCACGCGTTGTAACCGCCTATCATGATAAAACAACTTGGTTGCGTTTGCAGAAAAACGGCATGTTAAAGGACTTTAGCTGGCATACGAGTGCAGCTTCTTACCATGAAGTCTATGTGTCACTGTTATCCTGATTGAACCTGACAGGACAGAAATCCCGATGCAAATCAATACAGAGTTCGCACACCTTACTTGACAAGGCTGTATAGGCGCGTATGGTCTATAAATCAATGTTTTCAGAGAATCTTATGAGACAATTACTTCTTCTCTTATTGCTGGTTGCACCAACTTTGGTATGGGCTGACACCTCTACTGATATCGCTGCTGACACGCGGACACAACACAATCAACTCGAAAAAGCGCTCACTCGCAACCAACAGGAGACACAATCTGTTTTTCAGAAATTCTCCATGATCCAGGAATTAAGGCGTATTGAAATACAAGAAGAACCGGTAACCATGCTGCCAAGCACGTCTATGAATAACAATTCAATACCTAAATATGAAGAAAAAGTACGACAAAATCAGAAGAAACAAGAACGAATCAAACAATATACGACCGATATGGACCAACTCTACATACGTTATCAAACGTTAGAAGATGAGCGAGAACTGCTTATTGAACAGATGGAGCAACTCATACAAACACCAGAAAAATAAATTAGACCGGACTAAACTATCTGTCGACAAATACCTTTAGTCCTTTTTCTTACTTTGATCCGCCCATTTAGCGTAGCATTCTAAACTGCAATAATACAGCACATAATCAACGGCTTCTTCACTCTTCGCCTCGGATATTGGAATCTCCTTAAGGCATATATCACAAGGTACCAGCTCTGGATCTAGTGGCTTTTTTTGGTTATTCATCTCTCATCTCCTTTATTTTTCCAACAAGATATTTACCATGCAACAGCATCTTCTCCTTCTATTTTATAGAACGAAGGAATGGTATAAACCTTATGTTTAACTATAATAATCAATCTACATACCTAATTATAGGCTATGTCGCAATTAACTGTTGAAATTGTCTTGTTTTTCCAAGAGACACTA
>CAXBGL010000163.1:0-5282 GCA_963975255.1 uncultured Nitrosomonas sp.
ACTTTTCAACGCTGTTTTCCCCAAAACTCTGGTAAGTTTTGCACGCTGTTTAACAAACATTGCGCCCTGCTTCTCGTTCAAGGCGACGAGTTGACTGTATTCGGTTAAGATAGCCGTAGACATAGAGCTTTAGCATGGTTGCCGGATGATAAGCTGGTCGACCTGTTACTTTAGGGGCCGTCTTAAAACCCATGCCCGAAAGGTCAATGCCATCAATAAATACATCGATTACTCGAACGGCATTATCTTCTGCAATGTAATCGTCGAGTATTTCTGGAAACAAGGTAGCTTGAGTTCGGGCTTCGCCCTCAATGAATCCACTCATGAGATGCTCTATCTAACTGGAAAATATAATTATATATCCAATTGAGTTTTCACACAGTC
The DNA here is from genome assembly GCA_963975255.1 of uncultured Nitrosomonas sp. GTDB lineage: Bacteria > Pseudomonadota > Gammaproteobacteria > Burkholderiales > Nitrosomonadaceae > Nitrosomonas. Next base: position 385 of record CAXBGL010000163.1, read on the forward strand.
TGGGCCCTAAGCAGTAATCCCCTAGTTACTGAAATGATCTAGCGGCAAGGTCATATGTCAGTTGAGCCATTTACATCTCCTCATTTTTGGTTTTATCTACTTCTATCCGTAGCTTATCAGGATCACCTCTCTCAGTTGCTAATGGGTTACTTGCCAGGATATTCATATTGCAACTACTATGGTGATGGTTACTTCTACTGCGATAGATGTAGCCTTTTCGAGAATTATCTATGTAGCTCAAAATATGAAAAGCAAACATTTATGGATAAAAATTAACTCATGCATATTGTCCCGCCGCATAACCAGATGACCATGCCCATTGAAAATTAAACCCACCTAAGTGCCCAGTTACATCAACCACTTCACCAATAAAATAAAGGCCCGGCACTTGTTTGGTTTCCATAGTCTTAGAAGACAGTTCGCTTGTGTTTATTCCACCTAATGTTACTTCAGCTTTCTTGTAACCGACTGTACCACTTGGAATGATCTGCCAATTCTGTAGTTTTTCAGCAATCTGGTGTAATTCATTATCATTATATTGATTCATGGGTTTAACTGCTTCAGGCTGTAACGCCAACATCGCTTTACCCCAAGCTTGAGCAAAACGTTTAGGTAAATATTGTGCTAATAAATTTGGTAACAATAGAGTGTTACGCTTGTGCTCACAGAGTATTTGAATTACATCATGCTGCGGAAATAAGTTTATATGAATGGCATCTCCAGGACGCCAGTATGAAGAAACCTGCAATATAGCTGGGCCGCTTAAGCCACGGTGTGTAAATAATACATTTTCACGAAATGATGCACCATTACAACTGACCACAGCATCAATCACAACACCTGGTATCTCAGTGAAATATGTTAAATCTTCTGGTTTGAATGTAAGTCCTACTAATGCAGGGCGCAGGGGTGTGACACCAATTTTAAATTTCTCAGCAATCTGATAACCAAAAGCACTGGCACCAATTTGTGGAATAGATAGACCACCTGTAGCAATCACCAATGAGCTTGCAATTATTGTATTGCGATCTGTTTCCAAAATAAAACGTCTATCGATATTACTGTCTTTTTCACCAACACGAAGATATTCAATATTCCCTGCCTGTGATGACATTTGCCATACCACTCCTGCCGCGTCACATTCTTCTCGCAGCATATTAATAATCTGCTGAGAATTATCGTCACAAAATAATTGGCCCAATTTCTTCTCGTAAAAACGAATACCATGTTTTTCTAGCAATAAGATAAAATCCTCTGGCGTAAATCGTGCCAATGCAGAACGACAAAAATATGGGTTGCTTGAAAGAAAGTTATCGGGTTTTGTATATAGATTGGTAAAATTACATCGGCCACCACCAGAAATACGAATTTTCTCTGCGAGTTTCGTAGCATGATCAAGCAGCAATACTGAACGCCCTCGTTTACCTACTTCAATTGCACACATCATACCCGCAGCACCCGCACCGATTACAATCACATCCTTGATTAATTTCATCGTGTATTTTGGAATGATCGTGATAATTCAGATAACGGGATATTACCTAGCCTGAATATGCTCCAGTTGATGGAATTTAAACGCCGATCTATTATAAATTGAGCGTACTCGCGACAGGAAATGGAGTTATTCTGTGGCGTAGGGAACATGTGCGTTCAATTCAGAACAGAACAAGTTAAAAACCAGCAAGTGAAGCCTTGGGTACAAACTGTATTTTCTCTCAATTTGCCTAAAAACAATAGACATACGGATTACGGACTAAAATCTAATGTACTGGTGCAATATTCAAGCTTTTCGTGAATAGCTGATGCATTTACTGGTCTCTTGCGTCCAAAAAAATATCTGTGGACAACCACAAAGCTAGCTTATCGGAGTATTAGCTTGACAACATATCTAGACGCGCTGCCAACATCATGATGACGAATAGAACAATTGACAATCCAACGCGAATACTCAATGACTTAACCATACGTGTGGATTGCCCCTTGTCCTTGAGCATATAATACAGCGCAGATCCCAAGCTATACAATATGACAAGAAATAGTAGAACAGCAAAAATTTTCAATGACTTTTTATCCCAACTAAGAAATGAATCCGGTGAAGTTTAGGCGACAAAGTTTAGCCGAAATACGCGGATTATCCAATGCCTATTTCCAGAGTATTAGAATACCTAAGAAGCACCTCTCAAGTAAATGCTTGTGCTAACTAGCTCACATATTATTCCACTACCATTATGCCCAAAGTACAACACAAGATTATCGACCCTACGCGCTTTCCACCCGCTATTTTTTTAATGGGTCCAACCGCAAGTGGAAAAAGTAATATTGCCATGGAAATTGCCAAGCACCTTCCAGTAGAACTTGTCAGCGTTGATTCAGCCCAGGTCTACCGGCATATGGACATAGGCACTGCAAAACCTGACAAGACATCACTGGAGCAGATACCCCATCACCTCATTAATCTTATTGAACCAACCGAACGTTATTCTGCTGCACAATTCCGCAGTGATGCACTGGATACGATGAATCAGATTACTAAACGGGGCAAAATTCCGCTACTAGTTGGTGGCACCATGCTATATTTTCGTGCACTTCAAGATGGTCTTTCTATACTGCCACCTGCAAATGAAAACCTGCGTATGACGCTTGATAACCAGGCTAAAGAACATGGCTGGCCAGTCATGCATCAAAAGCTAAATGAGCTCGACCCAACCACTGCAGCACGTATCAAACCAACCGATAGCCAACGTATCCAACGTGCGCTGGAGATTTATTATCTCACTGACAAACCCATGTCAGAGATTCTAAAATTACCCAAAATAGTAGACCTCCCTTTTCACATTACTAAGATCGCTCTGGTACCCAGTGATCGCAAATTATTGCATCAACAGATCGCACGGCGTTTTCAAGAAATGATTAAACAAGGACTCATTGATGAGGTAAAAATCATCCGTAAAAAATTTCAATTAACCGCCGAATCTCCCTCTATGCGTTGTGTTGGTTACCGACAAGTATGGCTTTATCTGGACAATGAAATTAATTTAACTGAACTGCAAGCAATGGGTATTGCCGCCACACGTCAGCTAGCAAAACGGCAATTAACTTGGTTAAGAAGTATGCGGAACAACAAGCTAAAAGAATTTGATTGTCTGGCGACAGATGTCCCGGAGCAAGTACAAGCGTTTTTACAAGAATCTGGATTAGAGTAAGTTGAGCCACACCATTGTCAGAATTTAATAGGCTATGCCACATAATGTGCAACAGCATTTCTGGGATGTGTTGTCAAAGATAGGCCACACTTGACCCTGGATTACGCCAACTCAAAATCAGTCAGTGGTTTCTGGTGTTTGTCTAATTTAATAATATTTTCTTAATTGCAAAGAGTATATGGCCGTAATAAAAGCATGATGTTTGATTTCATTAGCCTCAGAAAGAAACTCACGATTAAAGTATCTTTGAAACCGGGACGTACATGATAAAATTCCACGCATTAAATAATTGATATATTACGGAAACTTTTTCTAAACTCGAAGTTAATTAATGTTGGGCAAAAACATAATATATAAAAAATAGAGTTAAATAGTACTTCAAAATGAAGCTTGGCATAGGATCAACTATAAAAGTAACGGATACTATTTAACAGCTTATCATTTATAAACAACAACTTTTTTTCTGCTTATTCCTTCAATTTTTCTTTACTTTTGTAAGTTTGCAAGGGTAGTTACTTATTGATTTCTTATGACAAGATCATTTTCTATATACCTAGACTTCCTGAGATTTTTTGCCGCATTTTTAGTCCTATTGTTCCATTCAGGAGATCTTTATCGAACGGGATTGACCATTTTCTCATTTGGTCCTGAAGCAGTTATTATTTTCTTTGTACTATCAGGATTTGTTATAGCTTATGTAGCCGATACAAAAGAACTGACACTCAAGCATTATGCAATTTCACGTATGGCACGTATTTATTCAGTCGCCATCCCCGCAATTATACTCACTGCTGCACTAGACTTTACCGGGTTTTCAATAAACGCAATTGCCTATCCAGAGGGAAAACAAGCATGGGATTATGCGCCAATACGCGTATTATCTAGTTTGTCATTTACTAATGAAATTTGGAATTTATCAATTCAGCTATTCTCTAATGTTCCTTATTGGAGCTTGAATTATGAAGTTTGGTATTATATTGGATTCGCTGTACTTACTTTTGTAAAAGGGCAGAAACGCTGGGCTATATTTACTGGTATTTGTTTTTTTACTGGGCCAAAAATTATATTACTGATGCCTTTGTGGTGGCTAGGCGTCTATATTTATAAATCTGAGCGCTTTAGGGATATTTCAAAAAACTTATCCATAGTTCTCTTAGCTTTTTCAATCTTAGGTATCTATATGTATATAAAATATAATATAGGAAACTGGGGCTGGAATTTATTTGAAAACTTAGTAGGGAAAGACTTACACAAAGAGTTTACATTCAGTCGACATTTTATTTCTGACTATTACTTTGGCTTGGTTATCGCAATGCACTTTGTAGCTGTTCGTGGGCTTTGTGATCATTTTTTACATATTTTTGACAGTGTTGAACGACCAATCCGGCTAATTGCCGGCTCAACATTCTCACTATATTTATTGCATCAACCCTTACTGATTTTCTTTCATTCCATTTTCTACTTTGAAAATCATAGTTTGAAGACATACATTCTTATTCTTGTCGCTACAGTTATTACAGCATTTCTTATTTCTCTTATAACAGAACAAAAGAAATTTATATGGAGAAGATGGATTACGAATATCTTTGAATTCATTGAAGTTAAATTCACTAGAATGCACAGTAGATCTAGCTAATAAGACTGTAAGCGTCTAACCCCACCATCTAAAAATTTTCAATAAGCTCCTTTATCCTC
>CAXBGL010000164.1:0-5228 GCA_963975255.1 uncultured Nitrosomonas sp.
TAGTCTCCTTTGTACGAAAATACACTCACAATTGAATTACGCGACAGGCCCTTATCGTAAAATCAGCGTATACCAAGCGACGTAGTCAATATGATGTCGGTATCGGCTACGATGACGATATAGATAAAGCCTGCGCAGTAATACGAGAAGTGATCGAAGGCATTCCAGAGATTGAGAGTGATCCGCGACCGGTAATCGTTCCCTGGGATCTAGCCGAAAGTTGGGTGACGATCCGTATACAATGGTGGCGAGATATTAATCAAAATGGAATGTTGATTCATGCCTCAGTCATAAAGGGAATCAAGCAGGCGCTGGATAAAGCCCAGATTGATATGCCCTATAAGACACAGGTTCAACTATTGCATGATCAAACCGAATCAACGAAGAAAGAAAATGAGTCGCAGAACGAAAAACTGGCATCCTCAGTATCGGAATAAAAAATATTGACGGTTCTGATGCGGCATGTATTGTATAGTGACAAAACTATTCGCTTGATAAATTAACCGCTTACAGTTAGTTAAACAGCGTGATTCTTATCACTAATGGAAGTCAGTGCTTTTTATTATTTTGTTTATGTCAGTATTTAAACCGATTTGTGGATAATATGGTTTATATTCAGCAATTGTTATTAATTCATCAACATTCAAGAGTGTCATTTGATTTGAATCAATGTAGATTAAATTATTATCGCGCAGCTTGCGCAGTGTCCGGTTCATATGCACGAAGCTCATACCTAAGGTATCCGCCAACAATTCTTGTGTGAGCGGAAATGAATAGGTAGTCTCAGCATCAGTCAGGCCAACCAATTTGAGTCGATGAAAAAACTCCAATAATAGATGCGCTGTACGCTCGTAGGCCGAACGAACACCCAGACGCACTATCTGCTCTGCGGACAAGGCATCTTCGCGACCCAACATTTGACCATAAATCAATCCAAGTCTTGGTTCTTCAGAAAACATTTGTAGCAAAAAATCCGGTTTAAAAACACATACATCTATTTTTGTTAGACTGGCAATCGAATAATCTGTTTTGGGTTGAACCAACGCAAAAGGACTGATAATGTCACCAGGTAAGTAATAATTAATAACTTGTCGATCACCATCCAAGAGTCTGCTAAAACGATAGGCCCAACCACTGACAATAACCATGCAATTTTTATGGTAGTCACCCTCATGTAGAATGATTTCATTTGCATCGAGAACAGTTGTCTGTTCATGCATTTTATTAAGTGCATTGATTTCATTATCGTTAAGCTGATGCAAGCGGGAAAATCTTTGGACCAGTGGTGATCGATTATCTAACAATGCATTAGTTAAGTCTTGTTCTTCAAATGACATAATAATGTGATCTTTGGTAAATAGTTGATCGGGGCAAACCCGATGATACTGTGGAGAATATAAAGACTTAGGCAATCATGATTAATAAAATATGAAGCTTAAATAAATTATAATTATTAAATCAAAATAGATAAGAACAATAAGCGGAACTTATTCGTATAACTATTGAGTAGCATAACAATTGTTATATTAATAAAAAATTTAATGTAATATTATTTGGTTATACTAGTTTAAGCTGCGATTGTCTATCATTTACTAATTACTATCATGGCATTAAATATATAATAATCATTTGAATGAGCATGACTGTATGCATAGATAAGCATGGCTTTTTATTTGACCAGTTTAAAATTAATCAATATTTCCAGAGAGAATAATTATGGCAACAACCAAACCAAAACAGACAGAAAATGATTTGCGTGAAGAATTTAATGCCCTCCGTGTACAGGTGGATAGTCTGGTACAGGTACTGAAAGCAAAAGGAGAGCAAAAGTATGACAAATTAGGAAAAACACTTGAGAGTGAATTAGAACACTATCAGGAAAAAGCTGAGGAAAAATTGCACAGCGCCTATAAGACCGGCACTGACAGCTTGAATGACCTGGAAGATAAAATTCGCGAGAAACCCGTTTCCAGTATGTTAATTGCGCTTTGTGCAGGTTACGTTATTTCCAAAATTCTGGGTAACGATAAGTAGGTAATGCGTGGAAGGACTGACTGAAGCAATTATTAGCCTGTTTAATTTGGCTGAAGCAGAAGGACGGCTGTTACAAAAAAAAGTTTTCCAGACAGCAATAATTGTCTTGATGCTTATTGTTTCGACAATATTTGTTTTGGCAGCGTTAGGTTTTGTGCTGGCTGCAATTTATCAGTTTTTAATCTTTTATCTGGAAATAACCTGGGTTTTATTGATCATGGGGCTAATCTGCCTTTTGATTTTTGGAATTATTTTATGGTTAACAAGATCTGTAAACCGCAAACCGTAACCGAAGCAAAACAACACTTGCGTACTGCTTCTGCCAAAATTGAATTTTTGGGTGGAGTCAGGAAACATCCCTTTCAATCTGCAGGCACTGCACTTGTGGCTGGGATGGTTTTAGGCCGACTTAATAAGGGCCGATTACCTGTAAGTTTACTGAACCTAGCCGTCAATTTTTTAAAATAGAAACCTCACTAACTGTCTACAAGGTCACATCATTTTATGGTCCTCGCGGTCGCAGCAATAGCTTATGGACTAGTCTTTTAAAAATTGTTAAGGACCAGTTTCTTGCGTGTAAACAAAATTTAGAATAAGCAATATCTCGATGTGTTGGAAGCCCTGTTTTCCTTAAATTTTCTTATTTTGTAAGGCCTTAGGAAGTTAAAGTAGGTTTCAGTGTAATAATTGGCTATGTCGCAATTAACTATTGGTTTTTGTTAACTCTCTAATTGTACTTTAATTATTGAGACTATCAAGTCCATGGTTAATAAGGGTTTTATGAATTCTTAAATCAAATTCAACATTTAATTGTGACATAGCCTAATAATTTATAGTAAAGATTATCACCACGATGAATAAAATGGAATTCGGTTTCTTTCAGGTTCGGATAAACGATATGAGAAAACCAGTATTCTTTTTTGTGGTTATTTTTGTACTCTCTGCAGTAGGATGGAGTATACCTGGTTACACACAAGAACCTGCCCACACGACAAATAACACGCATTCAGGGTTATTCGGGCAAGCTTCATCTTTTTCTGGACAGATTGCGACAGACCGCCCCTCATTCAGCCTCAGTGCTGGAACAGTCCCTAAAGGACGCGTTCAATTCGAGACAGGCTATACTTTTTCTTTCGATGATACGCGTTCCAATACCACCACACACACGTTTCCTGAGACCCTTGTTCGTATTGGATTGAGCGATACTTTTGAGATGCGCTTGGAGTGGCCAACCCAAACCTACATTAATAGTAGGACAAAAATCAATGGCCTCAGGGATCTAGCCGTCGGATTCAAAACACAAGTCTTTCAACAACAGGGTTGGCGGCCACAATTAAGTATCGCGGGTCGACTGTTTATTCCAACAGGAAACAAGCGCCTATCTTCCAATCATGTAGACCCGGAATTGCAGACTATTTTATCGTATGTATTGAACGAAAGATTTTCTCTGTTTGGAAATGTTAATATTGCCGGCACCGGTTCTCAAAATAAGCGTTTTGCGCAATTCTCTTCATCACTGGGACTCAGCGTAAATCTGCAAGATTCTCTATCTGGGTTTATTGAATATTTTGGGCTTTATCCCATTGCCGCAGACACCCACAGCACACATTTCCTACAAACAGGTATCATACATCAGCTGACGTATCATCTACAGCTGGATGCGCGCGTGGGTGCAGGACTCAATCGTGGCACCGATGACATATTTACTGGTGCGGGCATATCCTGGCGATTTTAAGGATTGTATGTATTGACAGGAAACTTAGATTCAGCTCATAAACGCAATTTTTACTGGGAACATTCAACCTATAAGTGCAGCAATATATTAAATCGGCTTTCTATAATTGCTCCATTTTTGGAGACATCTTAGATAATAGCTAGGTGATAAAAATGACTATCGTAAAATGGATTGGAATTGCATTTATTACACTGCTTCTCTTATTTGTATTGCTGATCTCGTTGATGAATTGGAGTTGGGTGCGCGATATTGCTGCACAACAAATCAGTGATATGACCGATCGTAAATTCACTATCAATGGTGAAATAAATTTGCTCCGCGCGCCCTGCACCTATCCCCGCGGCAAGACCGCGGGGTATTACGGCGCAGAAAACCGAAAACGGCGCGCTACGCTGACTTCAAAAACACAAACTATAATCCTCCCCGTGGCAAGACCACGGGGAATCGCAAGTTGAACGTTGACTGGTCTGACACCCCGCATCAGTGTTGAACAGATACAGTTTGAAAATGCAACTTGGAGCAAACAGCCCAATATGTTTGAGCTCGCGGCACTTGATCTGCGAATTGATCTGATTGAACTCATTAAAGGCCGCATCGTGCTGCCAGAAATTATCCTCACCAAACCGCGTATTCTTTTAGAGAAATCGGCTAAAGGCAAACCTAATTGGGAGATTCAGACCGATGAGGCAGACCCGGAGGATAGAACAGATTTCCCGATTATTGAGCGTTTGCGGATTGAAGATGGTCGTCTTGGTTATCAAGATTTATCTACGGATACTGATATTGTCGCAAATTTTGCGACCATTAAAGGGCAAGCTGGTGGCGAAGAAACGACAGAATTACAAGTCAAGGGAAAATTTAATGGACGTCCATTAATAATAAAATTAAACGCTGGGCCATTGGTTGTACTGCGGGAAGAAAAAAAGCCGTATCCATTAACTTTAGATTTACAAGCTGGGAAAAATTCAGTCAAAGTTGACGGTACCTTGGTACAACCACTAGAACTCAAAGGTTTCGATTTGCATTTTGTAGTACAAAGTCCCGATCCTGAACAATTAACACAAATACTTGGATTACCATTGCCCAGCTTACCGCCTTATCAGTTTGAAGGGGAATTGTCTGATCATAAAAATGTTTTACAAATAAAAAATTTAAGTGGGCAAGTGGGTGATAGCGACATTGTCGGTGATATGAGTGTGAATTTGGGTGAGGAGCAGATTCTTATAACAGCAGACCTCACTTCACAAAAAATAGATTTAGACGATTTGGGACCAATCATCGGTCTTGCCCCCGATACTGGACCTGGAGAAACAGCTTCTTTGGCTCAGGAAAGAGAAGCAAAAGAAGAAGCGGCCAGTCCATTTGTATTTCCCAAAGAGCCTATTGATTTTGAGAGTATAAAAAATATCACTACTGTCCCGTTAACATCTAATAGAGGCGGCCTGATTCAGTTTAAATT
>CAXBGL010000165.1:0-5203 GCA_963975255.1 uncultured Nitrosomonas sp.
TAAATTGAAACAATTGGTTAAGAAAAATTTAAACTAGTTATCTAGGACAGCCCCATAATTAATAATGTCGACAATCCAGCATAAATTAATACCTTATTCTTTGCATTCAATGCAGTTGCTAACATCACAACAATGACATAAGGCGCACCCGCGGCATAGCCCAATTGGGTAATCCAGTCCAGATAAAAGAACAAGCCACATAATATGATGCACCCACTATTGACCAGTATATTTTTGTTTTCTTTAAAAATATTAATAGTTTGCATGACTGCACCTAAATACCTGATCATGCATTGCTGTCATAACAGGCCGTATGAGAAAAGCTTCTTCGCGATGTGGCTTATTAGCTTGGCCCTTGTTATTACGCTACATTCGGTATTTAATCAAACTTAACACCTAGCACCACGCCTCGATTTTTCAGATCCTCCAGAATCTCAAGGCCACCATTCATAACAACTTCAGGTTGTGGATGGTCGAGTTCTGTAACGATTTGTTCCAACAACGCATATCCAGTGTTATTGTGATTATCGATGATAAGTTGAATCAGGCGTGCAGTAACCAAATTAGCTTCCATAAAATGTACTGCATCATCCCGATCACGGTAGACCACGAGATACGTAAGTGCTTCGCCTGCTTCTTGCGGTTGAAATTCTGGGCTAATTTTATGGACAGGAAAATGATAACTCAGTGACCAGGCTAAGGGAGAAATAACGGGAATCCCTGCAAGTAGACTCCCTTTGGGATCGATACTGGCTTCATCAATTTTTTCGTCCCGGATAGAAAGTGCCAATTCAACCCATTCATAGTGGGCCAATTCCAACATAAAAACGGGATCATCTGGCTGAGGCGTTCGTTCTTGTTCCAAATATTTTAGAAACTCACGCGGCATTTCAGGGAATAAAGGGGTATGAGACAAGTGATGGGAGAAATAATCCCGCACCATATTATGCCAATGATTATCAGGGGTAATTTTACGTAACACTGGATAAGTATTGGCGATGAAATCTTCTACATTGTTGTAGAACAACTCACAATAGATTTTCATGCGTCGATCTTCAACATCTTCTGGTCGTGGATGACGCTTTGGATCACGAATATGAGCCGTGAAAGCGTATTGTTGTCGCACAAAACCAGGGCGGTCAGCCGTGTTGTATGTGACTACCATTCTGTTCTTTCCACTTCGACTGCACTGTGTGAATCGTATCAACCTCTGTTAATAACTCTACGAACGGTGGAATATTAAAATCACGTTCCAGCAAAGTGGGGATGACTCCAAAATACTGATAGGCCTTATCGAGCAATTCCCAAACCGGGTCGATGACATCCGCACCGTGGGTATCTACAATAAGGTCTTCGGCTTCATTGTGATGTCCTGCAATATGAATATAGCTAATTCGTTCAGCCGGCAACTTCTTGAGAAACGCCTCCGCATCATAATGGTGGTTGACACTGTTAACGTAAATATTATTCACGTCCAGCAATAGATTACAGTCTGCTTCTTCCAATACCGCATTCAGAAAAACAATTTCTTCCATCTCCTTTCCGGGTGCTGCATAGTAGGAGACGTTTTCCATCACAATGCGTTGCTCAAGAATATCTTGTACGCGCTTAATGCGGCCCGCAACATAATGAACGGCATCTTCAGTAAAGGGGATAGGCAACAAGTCATAGAGATGGCCATCATCGCTGCAATAACTCAAATGCTCGCTATAACAGCGAATTTGATGTTCTTTTATAAAATGTTTAAGTCGTTGCAGGAACGCTTCATCTAATGGTGCCGGTCCACCAATCGAAAGCGACAGTCCGTGGCAAATAAATTGAAACTGTTCGGACAATTCACGAAATTGTTTCCCATACTTACCACCAACACCAATCCAGTTCTCAGGAGCTACTTCCCAAAAACTCACCTGCTTCGCAGGCTGGTCAACAAGCGAGCCCAGCATCGCTCGCCGCAGACCCAGTCCTGCACCATGAACAGGGTAATGACTTTTGTTCATGGTCATGTGCCGAATTTATTTCTTTTCGCCACACTTTCCTTCGCCACATTTGCCTTCTTTCTTGGCCTTATCCTCACCGCACTTGCCTTCCATATTCTTCTTCATTTCTTTTTTATCGCCACACTTTCCTTCACCACATTTACCTTCTTTCCCAGCCTTATCTTCACCACATTTACCTTCTTTTTCAGACTTCTCTCCATCGGCTGCGGCTAGCATATAACCACTGGATAGTTCATTCATGGCAAAAGGACTCGCATTTATGTCAGCAGCAGAGACATTGCTAGCAGCCAGGCTAGCAACAAACGCGGTTCCAATCGCAAGTGATACAGGCTTCATTGATTTTTTAGACATGTTTTTATTCCGTATAAAATTAAAATTATTAACCAAAATATTTTGCGGTAACTCCAAATTAGCAATGTAGCTTTTGGCTATGTCACAATTAAATGTTGAATTTGATTTAAGAATTCATAAAACCCTTATTAACCATGGACTTGATAGCCTCAATAATTAAAGTACAATTAGAGAGTTAACAAAAACCAATAGTTAATTGCGACATAGCCTAGCTTTTTAACTTCATCACCCAATACGCTATCAAATTAGAATTAATAGAATACTAGGTGAATAAGACACAGTACTTTGCGTTACGTTCCGCACAACCATAATAAATTAAAACAATGGCTGAAACTGACATGAACCATTAAAAATGGCACAAATTATTTAAAAATTGATTTGAACAAAACCACCATCCGCACCCCTGGTCCAGATTTCTCCAGAAAATGCATCACTAACTGTTGCCGCATCCGTAGCAAAACAATCAGACACAACTTGGCTTGTACTAGTACCGACGTAAGCAAAAGTAACGGGGGGATTAATAGTTACTCCCGGCACACCTTGAAATGACGAAAACTGCCCCGTTATATCGATACAAATATCCGAATTTACAATTTGGTTTTCTGCTTGTGTAGGCGCATTAATTGTACAATGCGCATTGGAGAAACTGTCTCTAACAGACTCAATAGGATCCGGAACGCCTGGTATATCAATCGTAAGTCCCATTGCTTCAAATGACGTTATATTAGTTTGGCTTAATACAGAAATACCCGTCGCAGCAGATTGCGCAGGTGTTTCACAAAAATTATTGCTTTGATCCGCAGAAATCACAATACATTGGTCGTTTGTTGTGATATTAACAACGTTACCACTCTGTGTAACAACCATACCAGTAGGAATATCGCTGATTTCACATCCTGAAGTACTTCCATTCCCGCCAGAGGATGCTATCTGTGCAGTTAAGTTTGAAACAGTACTAACGAACGTTGGATTATCTGACCCAAAAGATCCCCCTAGCACAAAAACTTCATTCTCTTTTACACCCGCATAAATTCCTGTCGTCGGGTAGAACCTAAATGTCCAAGGATCAATCATCTGTGTGGTTTGATGATTGGGAAAGAACTGTGGAAAATTATTTTCTGCCCAGTTAAAAATTTCTTCAATTTCTGGGGTAGTTGCAGCTGAAACTGAATTAAGGCTACCTATTAAGAAAAACATACAAAAAGATAAAATTAAATGCCTAGCTCTATTTTTCATTTTAGTTGTACTCCCTTATTTCTAAAAATGTTCTTATTCTTCATACTTACATAGTAAGTGTAAACTATTAGCAAGATTTTCAACAATGGAGCATTTATCTCTAGCTAAATGGCTCATGAATAACCCAGCACTTCCTTAGTAGTAACCGTGCTTAATTATAGCTTTAAACAACAACATTGCTTAAATCAGGTATGTTGGGCATTGATAGCGCACAAATTACTTGTAAAACCAAGATATTTATTTAAAGCTATCACTTATAGCAATACGAATACTCGGTTCTATTGTGAAAAGCTCACTAAGGAGGACAAGGTAATGACAGAAAATGATATTTTTCGGGATGCAATCGTCGATACCGCACTCGGATTGGGATCACATTCATCATGGGAAGCAGTGCGGCTTTATGATATAGCAACTGAACTCAATATTTCATTAGATGAAATACATCTATATTTCAAAGAGAAAGAAGACTTGGTTGACGCCTGGTTTGATCGTGCAGACAGCATCATGCTTAAAGAAGCCGACACAGCTGACTTCCCTGAACTCTCGATGCAACAGCGTTTGCATCGTCTCATCATGGTTTGGTTGGGTGCACTGGCTTCGCAACGTACGCTCACAAAACAAATGATCTGTAGTAAACTTGAACCCGGGCATTTACATATCCAAATTCCTGGATTAATGCGAATTAGTCGTACTGTTCAGTGGATACGCGAAGCAGCTCAACGTAATGCTACTAATGTGCAACGCGCACTGGAAGAAACTGCGTTGACCACGATCTATCTCATGACATTTCTTTATTGGATGAACGACGAATCAGAAAACTCACGACGTACACAACAATTTCTAGACAGAAACTTAACTTTAGCCAAATACCTTGATCATGTCATCTATGATTACATAGGATGCCGATCCCCCAATCACCCCATACCGCCTCTACCTCTGAAGAGATAACTCATTGAGTCAATTTCGGTAAATGAATACACTTACCCATTCGCTTAGCGGTGCTTTGTTGGTATACGTGGCCAGACCTTCACTATCGAAACCCAATGAATTGCCTCTACGCACGCGCATGACTGCTGGGTTTGTAGCCGCCACTTTCCCTGACTCAGATTTTGCGCTGCGACTCATCAACACATTGACTTACCTAAATTGGCATCAGGGACCTACTCATTCATTACTAATGCTACCTATATGGGCATTTCTGTTAGCACACCTATTTTCCTGAGCAACACGAAAATCTTACACTTGGATCGTGTTCTTTGTTCCTGCCTTGGCATAGCTATTCATATTGCAGGTGACTTTATTACATCCTACGGGTTGATGCCGTTTGCGCCATTCTCCTTTCAGCGCTTTTCCATACCACTGATCTTTGTCATTGACCCATGGTTCATGCATAATAATCATTTCTGGTCTGATTGCATCCTTAATATTTCCGCAACAAAGAATCATTGCAGTATTGGCATTGATAGGACTGATAGGTTATGTTGTATTTCTATGGACACTGCATAAGCAGGCAATGAATGTGGGTCAAGCTTTTGCAAAAACACAGACACTTGCACACACTGGATGAAGTGGTACCGCAAAACTGGACAAGTTGTTAAGCTCTGATATGTGAAAAATAG
>CAXBGL010000166.1:0-5057 GCA_963975255.1 uncultured Nitrosomonas sp.
TCTTCCGGTTCACGATAGAATTCTGCAAACGAACGGAATATACCGTAACCAATCATAAATATAGCGGATACTGCGCCAACTGGCCGTGGTTTGGCGGAATAAAGCCAGATCAAGATGAATAATGCGAGTCCTTCGAATGCAAATTGATAGAGTTGCGACGGGTGGCGGGGCAGTTCATCAACATATGGAAAAACCATGCCCCAAGGAACATCAGTTGGACGTCCCCATAATTCAGCATTAATAAAATTTCCGATACGGCCAGTACCCAGTCCCAAGGGAACCAACGGTACAATGAAATCAGTTACTGTTAACCACCGCAATCGATATTTACGTGCAAAAAACACCATGGCAATGAAGACCCCAACAAAACCACCATGGAAAGACATGCCGCCTTCCCAGATTGCAAAAATTTGTAATGGGTGCTGTAAATAATAATTGAATTGATAGAACAGTACGTGTCCTAGACGTCCGCCCAGTATGACGCCTAGCATGCCATAAAACAATGCATCATCGAGCATGTCATGGGTGAAAATTGATGGTGTGTTTTTTTTGATGCGGTATCGTCCCAATAAGATGAACAATACAAATCCAAGTAGATACATTAACCCATACCAGTGGATGGAAAGGGGCCCCAGAGAAAGTGCAACGGGATCGATCTGAGGATGAACGAGCATAGGTTTCAACCTTATTTGCGGTAAAATGCGCATTATACCAAGTGCGTTGTTTTAACAGAACGTATTACGTACTTGTCATTGAATATTCTTAATTTCAGGAGAGCCCATGTCAGACAATAAACGTAGCCAAGCGATTACTCAAGGTGCGCAGCGTGCTCCAAACCGAGCCATGTTACGCGCAGTCGGGTTCAACGACGGTGATTTCACTAAGCCGATTGTAGGTGTGGCTAATGGGTATTCTACAATTACGCCTTGTAACAAAGGATTAAATGAGTTGGCGATCAATGCTGAGAATGCACTGAGAAATAGTGGCGCAATGCCTCAGATGTTTGGCACGATTACAGTATCCGATGGCATTTCAATGGGTACCGAAGGTATGAAGTATTCACTGGTATCGCGTGAGGTGATCGCGGATTCCATAGAAACCTGTGTGCAAGCAGAAAGTATGGATGGTGTGATTACAATTGGAGGTTGCGACAAAAATATGCCGGGTGCGATGATTGCGATTGCGAGAATGAATGTTCCATCAATATTTGTTTATGGCGGCACCATCAAGCCGGGTCGTTATAAAGGACAAGATCTCACGATTGTCAGTGCTTTTGAGGCGGTTGGGCAACATAGTGCAAAAAAAATAGACGATGAAGAGCTGCTGCAGGTGGAGCGACATGCGTGTCCGGGCGCAGGTTCCTGTGGAGGTATGTTCACTGCTAATACCATGTCATCCGCAATTGAGGCAATGGGGATGAGTTTACCTTATTCCTCGACCATGTCCGCAGAGGATGATGAAAAACTTGTCAGTGCGGCGCGTTCTGCAGAAGTGCTGGTGAGTGCAATCAAACAGCAATTTCTTCCGCGCGACATTATTACCCGAAAATCTATCGAGAATGCCATTGCAGTGATTATGGCCGTAGGTGGGTCTACGAATGCCGTGTTGCATTTACTTGCAATTACCCATGCTGCTGAGGTGGAACTCAGTATTGATGATTTCGAGCACATACGCGGCAAAGTACCCGTATTATGTGATTTGAAACCGTCCGGTCGTTATGTAACGGCTGATTTACATCAGGCTGGCGGGATTCCTCAGGTGATGAAAATGTTGTTGGCACAGGAGCTGCTGCATGGTGATTGTATGACGATTAGTGGTCAGACGATTGCTGAAGTGCTGCAAGATGTGCCTGAAACACCACGTTCTGACCAAGATGTGATTCGTCAATGGGATAAACCAGTGTATGCACAGGGTCATCTGGCGATACTCAAAGGCAATTTATCTACCGAGGGATGTGTGGCTAAAATTTCAGGTGTTAAGAATCCCGTTATTACCGGCCCAGCCCGGGTATTTGAATCAGAAGAAACCTGTATGGCAGCCATCCTTGCGCGTAAAATTCAACCCGGTGATGTGGTTGTAATCCGTTATGAAGGCCCGAAAGGAGGGCCCGGAATGCGTGAAATGCTTTCACCAACCTCTGCACTGATTGGCGAGGGTTTAGGCGATTCGGTTGGGCTGATTACGGATGGCCGCTTTTCAGGTGGAACATATGGCATGGTGGTTGGTCATGTTGCGCCTGAGGCATTTGTTGGCGGGACAATTGCATTAGTGCATGAAGGTGACTCAATAACTATTGATGCACCGCAACGTTTACTCCAGCTTAATGTACCCGAAGATATACTCGCGCAACGACATGCGGTATGGCAACCTCCCGAGCCACATTATAAACGCGGCGTATTGGCTAAATATGCAAAACTTGTTTCAACGGCCAGTCGTGGTGCGATCACAGATTAATCATTTTATGATTGAGTGTTTTTCAAGCCGATGTCGAACAATCTAGTAGGCGAAACCAGTCCGTACCTGTTGCAGCATGTAAACAATCCTGTTGAATGGTATCCGTGGGGCGAGCAAGCGTTGACATTGGCACGTGCACAGAATAAGCCGATACTACTTTCAATTGGTTATTCTGCTTGCCACTGGTGTCATGTCATGGCACATGAATCATTTGAAGATTTTGATGTTGCTGAGGCCATGAATAAACATTTTGTCAATATCAAGGTCGATCGTGAAGAACGCCCCGATATTGATCAAATTTATCAAACAGTGCATCACATACTTAATCAGCGTAATGGGGGATGGCCACTCACCATGTTTCTGACCCCTGAGCAAAAACCATTTTTTGGGGGCACCTATTTTCCCAAAGTATCCCGCCATGGATTGCCCGGTTTCCTGGAATTGTTGCCACGGATTGCAGCGATCTATGACACGCGTCGTGCAGCGATACAAAAACATGGCATTTCATTATTGGGATTACTTGCTGATACGCTGCCATCTGAGAATTTACAAGATACTGAGTTCTCTGAACAATTGTTCAAAAAAGCGTTGTGTGAGCTAGAAGAAATATTTGATGCGGAGCAGGGTGGCTTTGGTGATGCCCCCAAATTTATTCATCCCGCTGAGCTTGGATTCTGTTTGCAGCGCTATTTCATCATAAAAGACTCGATTGCGCTGAAATTAGCAGCATTTACGCTAGACAGGATGGCAAAAGGGGGTGTTTACGATCAACTGGGTGGTGGATTCTGTCGGTACAGTACTGATTCGCGCTGGTGTATTCCACATTTTGAAAAAATGCTGTATGACAATGGGCCTTTGTTGCAGCTTTATTCTGATGCCTGGCTTGCTAATGAGAATCCTTTGTTCGAAAAGGTTGTAGTAGAGACCGCTAACTGGGTGATTCGGGAAATGCAGGCACCCGAAAGCGATGGCGGTGGATATTATTCAACTTTAGATGCGGATTCGGAACAAGCGGAAGGGAAGTTTTATATTTGGGATAACGCGCAAGTCTCACAAGTTTTATCAACTGATGAATATGCAGTGGTTGCACCTTATTATGGCCTGACGCGGGAACCAAATTTTGAGCAGAATTATTGGAATTTGGAAGTTACTCAATCGCTTGCAGAAATAGCACAAGCGATTGGCATTGATCCAGAGCAAGCACAACAGCGCCTAGCCAATGCACGCAGTAAGCTTTTTTCAGTGCGTGAATTACGTATACATCCTGGTCGCGATGAAAAAATATTGGTGAGCTGGAATAGCTTGATGATCAAGGGTATGGCACGTTCAGGACGGATTTTTAAAAACACAGTATGGATATATTCAGCCATGCTTGCTACTGATTTTATTCGCACGAAATTATGGAAAAATAATCGACTCATCGCAATCTATAAAGATGGCAAGGCGCACTTGAACGCCTATCTTGACGACTATGCTTTCTTACTGGATGGCTTGCTTGAGTTAATGCAAACTGAATTCCGCCAAGTTGATCTGGATTTTGCCATAGCATTGGCTGAAGTGCTTTTGGATCAGTTTGAAGATAAGCAAGCGGGTGGTTTTTACTTCACGAGTCACGATCATGAACAACTCATACATCGCCCCAAACCTGTTCATGACAATGCAACACCTTCGGGCAACGGTATCGCAGCAATTGTACTGCAACGTTTTGGCCACTTGCTGGGTGAATATCGTTACATACAAGCAACACAAAGAACACTGAATTTGTTTTATCCCATGATATCTAATCATCCGAGTGTTTATTGTAGTTTAATGGTCGCATTGGAAGAAGCCATTTCGCCACCACAGATTGTTTTGCTACGAGGCGAGAGGTCTGATCTTTCTGAATGGCAATCTGTATTGCAGCGTAAGCTGCCTCATACACTTGTTTTCGCTTTATCAAAGGAACTTATTGATTTGCCAGTGAGTCTTAATAAACCCTTGCCTATAAATAAAACTACAGGCGCGGTGAGTGCTTGGGTCTGCCAAGGCACTCGTTGCTTCCCTGAAATTTCTAACTTACAGGAGTTGCTGCATGTCTGCGAAGTTCAGGGTAAAATAGACATCCTTTAATAACTTTATTGAGTAAGGAATAATAAATATGAGAGCAGTTTGGATCGGAATGTTAGCAGTATCAGCTTTATTTTTAGTGGCTACTGCACAAGCAAGTGGTGATTTGGCAAAGAACAGTGGTTGTCTGAATTGCCACGCTGTTGAGAACAAGTTAGTTGGACCAGCACTCAAAGATATTGGCACAAAATACGCAGGTATTGATGGTGCTGCAGCCATGTTGGCAGGTAAGATACAGCAAGGCAGTAACGGTGTGTGGGGAGCAATTCCTATGCCGCCAAACACTGGTGTCAGCGAGGAGAACGCCAAAGTCTTGGCAGAGTGGATTTTGTCGCTTAAATAAGTTCTTTTAGGTCCATAGAAGCCGACGCATTCAACGCGTCGGTTTTTTTGTATGCGCGTTTAAAATTACGCATAACTTTGTCTGTATAAACGTTTGGTTTATCTTAAGTAGCCGATGAATTATGAAAACACGAATAAAATGGAACGGTAATGTC
>CAXBGL010000167.1:0-5043 GCA_963975255.1 uncultured Nitrosomonas sp.
GGGTTTTATAAATTCTTAAATCAAATTCAACATTTAATTGTGACATAGCCTTAAATAAATTTACAATAACCATATTGGTTGCAAGTGCTGCCTTATTATTTGTTATTTCACCGTATAGCTATTCAGAAAGCAGGCATTAGTGGAAGATCAAGGGCTGCGGATAAAGCTGATTACAAAGTGAATAAGGTGGAAGATAGGGAAAAATGGCCGACAGCATGGAGAATAAAGCGGATCGGATAAGAGAATCAGCTGAAGCAAAAGCTGATAGATTGGAAGATCGCGCGGACAGGATCCGAAATACTAGTGTAGGACGGTACTAACAATTAGCTGTACTAGCTAAAACTCGTATTTTGTTACTGTCGGCAAAATGCATAGTAGTGCAGGATGAGCCGCAAGTTACTAACAAGACTTTTAATGTTAGACTTATATTAGTCAAATGTAACTGCGGTTCATTTTTGTCCAATCGAACCGAACGGTAACTTGGTTCGCACAATCTGATTCAATTTTTTAAAAGTTTATTGAATTGTGTGGCCAGAATTGTTTGGCCAAACATTGGGTTGACTATTAAATTAAACCATTTCTTAATTCAGATAGTCTCTAGTCCCAATTACTTTGACGACGTACAATTATGTTTTCTTAGTTTACCTGCAGATTTATAACCATACTAGATTTTATAATTTTATTGGGCTTAATGGTAAACAATGCTATTTTGCTAGTTCATCAGACGCAGATTGCTGAACGCGAAGATAAATCGCATACTGATGCGGTAAGAGAAATCAGGACGTGTACGTTTACAACCAATACTTCTGAACACCTTAATGAGTATTTTTGGAATGTTGCCATTATTGATTATTCCTGTTGCAGGAATCATTGTCGGCGGTATGTTTGTTAGCACTGAATTTACTAACAGCTGCTACAACTCGGAACTACTAAACAAGAAAGTTAAGAAACTATATAAAAGTATCTGTTTTGATTAAGCATATTTTCTTTTTTACTCTTTTAATCGTCGCAAGCCTGGCGTTTGTAATTTTACTCAAACCTTTCTTTGAACCCATCCTGTGGGCAGTCATTCTTGCGGTATTATTTTCTCCGCTACATAAATTTATTTTAAAAAAGTTCAAAGGCAGACATTCTCTGAGTGCGTTCATCACGTTATTATTGATTTTTTTCACTGTAGTGGTGCCCGCAACAACGCTCTCAATCGCGGTGGTCAATGAAGGTACGGGCTTATATAGCGATATTCGCGCCGGAGTATATGATTTTTCCAAACCAATTGCCTGGGTACAAAAAAGTCTACCTATAGTTAGTGAATCATTAAGTAAAGTAGGGATAGACTTTGAAAAACTAAAAGAAGGGTTTTCAAAGACCGCATTAAATTCCAGCCAATGGATTGCTACTAACTTATTTATTATCGGACAAGATGCATTGACGTTTACCGCGTTATTTATATTAATGTTGTATTTATTATTTTTCTTCTTAAGAGATGGACAAAAAATCATAGAACTGATCATTCGCGTATTGCCGCTAGGAGACAAAGCCGAATATCACCTATTATCTAAATTTGCTGAAGTATCTCGTGCCACCATTAAAGGCACTCTATTGGTAGGTGCTATTCAGGGCACACTAGGCGGCATTATGTTTGCCCTATTGGGAATTGAATCTGCTGTGTTCTGGGGTGTAGTGATGATTGGTTTATCAATACTACCCGCCGTGGGTTCTGCCTTAGTATGGGGTCCGGCAGCGCTGATCTTTCTTGCTAATGGGGATTGGGTGAAAGCACTTATTTTATTTGTCGTAGGCGCACTCATCATCGGCATGATCGACAATGTATTACGCCCAATTTTAGTCGGGCGAGATACGAAAATGCCTGATTACTTAATTTTACTCAGTACAATTGGTGGTTTAGGTTTGTTTGGACTATCCGGTTTTGTAATTGGTCCTGTGATTGCTGCATTCTTCTTGGCGATCTGGGTTATGTTTGAGACAGGATATCATCCGGATTCGGTAAAATAAAGCATCCCGCGGCAAGCCGCGAGGTGTTGATTAACTGTGCCCTTCAATCCGCTGGTTTTCAACCATCCTGTACCAAAAGAATACATTCAGTGGAGTCTTCATGCGGAAACTAATTTAACTGCGGCCGCAAATTCATTTGAGGAAAAAAACATGAGTAATCCTATCATTGCAGATAATAAGCCCGTTAAGGTGAATCTTACTAAAGGACAGGAATACTATTTTTGTACTTGTGGACGCTCAAGTAATCAACCTTTTTGCGATGGCTCCCATAAGGGCACTTCATTTACACCCAAAGCATTTACTGCGGACAAAGACGAAGAGGCCTATTTGTGCCAATGTAAACATACCAGCAATATACCTTTTTGTGACGGCACACATAAAAAATTCACTTCTGAGCAAGTCGGGAAGGAAGGGCCTGGTATCGATCATAAAAAAAAAGCTAAAGCACCTACTGCCATACCGACACAGGAGGAACCAACGGTTGCCTTTATACATGAACTGGCCCGCGAAGGTTTAAGTAAGCTGGGTCATCACGGTCCCATGACTTCTATGGGTGTGCCGCGCAATGAATTGCCGCATTGGGACGATTTACAGATCATGGTGGCACAGATGGCCACAAAACCATTAATGGAGGATCAAACTGTAGGCACAGAACTGGTCATTGGACCAGAAGCAAAAAAACCACTAATATTAGAAATCCCCTTATTTGTTTCCGATATGAGTTTCGGTGCTTTATCTGAAGAAGCCAAGATTGCATTAGCAAAAGGCGCAGAAATGGCGGGTACTGGAATCTGTTCTGGCGAAGGCGGCATGTTGCCAGAAGAACAACAAAATAATTCACGCTATTTCTATGAACTGGCCAGTGCCAAATTTGGTTTCAAGGAAGCCTTACTAACAAACATACAAGCTTTTCATTTCAAGGGCGGACAAGGTGCCAAAACGGGTACAGGTGGTCACTTGCCAGGAAATAAAAATAAAGGAAAGATTTCCCAAGTAAGAGGGATTCCGGAGGGACAACCGGCCATTTCACCACCGACTTTTAAAGACCTGGTCACAGCGAATGATTTTAAAATGTTTGCTGATCGTGTTCGTGAAATATCAGGCGGTATACCCATAGGTTTTAAATTAAGTGCAAATCATATCGAGGAGGATATACAGTTCGCACTTGAAGCAAGTGCAGACTATATTATTCTCGATGGAAGAGGCGGTGGTACAGGTGCTGCGCCTGAAATGTTCAGAAATCATATCAGTGTTCCTACCATTCCAGCCTTGGCACGGGCACGACGTTTTCTGGATGAGCAGGGTGCCAGCGGCCGCGTTACTTTAATTATTACGGGTGGTCTTCGTCTACCCATCGATTTTGTTAAAGCACTCGCCTTGGGAGCGGATGGTATTGCAATAGCCAATAGTGCGATACAAGCAATTGGTTGTGTTGCGGCAAGAATTTGCCATACAAATAATTGTCCATCTGGTATCGCGACACAAAATGAAGAGCTAAGGCAACGATTAAATATCGATAAATCCTCACAACAACTTTCTAATTTCTTGCAGGCTTCGGTTGAATTAATGCATGTGATGGCAAGGGCCTGTGGTCATAATCACCTCAATCAATTTAATAAGTATGATCTCGCAACCTGGAATCACGATATGGCACGACTATCTGGGGTAATGTTCTCTGGTTTTAACAAGCAGGGTACTGTAACCTTTTAGTATCTAATGGATTTTAGAGCATAAATGGACAAGGTTTCTCTAACCCCAGTAAAGGTACTGTATGCGACTACTTAACTTGAATTTGGTTGTCTACTTGTGTGACATTGGGTACTTTCTGGGCAATTGAATTAGCTAATTGGCGTTGAGATTTTGTTTCGACGAACCCACTAAGCACTACCAATCCATTAGATGCTTCCACATGTATGGCAGCAGCACTAAGATTTGGCGCCTCAATCAGTTGCGCTTTTATTTTCATCGCTAACGCGATATCTGCCTGTGGCGCTTGTTCTACCGTTTCAGAACCCAATAAACCAGCGCAGCCACTTATCCCAAGCAAGATGAGTAAGTAACTAATAATCCAGATGTAGTAAACTTTGTAGACCATTTTTTTCCTATAAGATCTAAAAAAATTATATTTTTTACTCACGGGCTTCATTAATGGCATCTACAAGACCCGAACAATGTATGTTTTCGTGTTCATTTCCTTTCTGATCTTCTTGTTCGTTCTGAAGTAGCGAATATAAGCCTGCAATCGGCGCTGAAGGCAACAATGCAAGTGAGGCAGCACCTCGCAGAATCGCCGATGCGCCGGGTGTAAAGGTCGGCTCTTTCAAACTGCCTTCTATATGGAGGGGTGCGCGGGCCGAAAATAGACTCAGATCCTTGGGTTTGGGATCAATAATCATATCCAGCTGTTCATTATTAAAATCAATCGACCCTTTACCTAAAAACACAGTGTCCTCAGTATCTACAACTAAGGTGCTTATATTCATCACGCCACCTTTAGTAGGAAGATCTACAAAAGCACAATTGATTTCAGTATCGTTTTCATCGCCGAATAACGCAACCAGCGTTTCTCCAATATCAAGACCGGCGAGTTCGACTAACAAATCGTCAAATTGGCCACCCGTCATCAACATTAACAAGCCGCCATCTGCCGAGGCCAACATTTCTGCTATTGAACTGCCCTTAAACCAGAATGTTCCTTGACCACCCACCAAACCCGCACTTTCGTCGGCAATTTCAAAGCGATGCAGAATTTCACTCAATCTAACATGGCGAATTTCGGTCTCTACTTTGCTTTTAACCGGCTGCGCTCTTGTGTCAATCTCAATGCGTGAACGCACACTCCCGGTGGCGACTCCAAAATCAAGAGGAGCTAGAATTAAGTGGCCATTATCAATGATGACTTGCATGAATAAATCATCCACTGGCAATTTTGATTTAACATGCTTGCTTCGTAAAGTAATGTTGGCATTAATATTTTTTCACTACTGTCCCGTTAACTTTCACACCAAGTCCATCTGGCAATTGTTAGCA